>CANIYR010000024.1 GCA_947471825.1 Phycisphaeraceae bacterium
CTCGATGCCGCTTTCAGGAGCCCGCCTCGGCGGGCGTCGGGTGCCGGATCGCTTCGTCTTGGGAAAACCCGGCGGCCTAGCGGCCGGCAAGCCTTCGAGACGGCTTGCGCAAAGCGGCATCGAGATGCCGCACTCCAAAAAATCAAACCCTTTGCCCCGCCGCCTCGCGCGCCTTGGCATCCGCCGCCGCCACCGCCTCCAGCGAATCGGCCGGTGCCGCCGGCACGGCGTCCATCACTTCGGCCACGATCTGCGCAATACGGCCGAGTTTGATGCGGCCGGCGAGGAACGCCTCCACCGCCACCTCGTTGGCCGCGTTAAGCAGCGCGCCGGAGGTACCGCCGGTTGATATCGCACGGTGGGCCAGCGCAAAGCCGGGGTAACGCTCCAGGCACAGCGGGGCGAATTCCAAGCCGGTGAGCGTGAGCGGGTCGAGCACCGGACCGGGGGCGGGGGCGGCCTCGGGCCAAGTGAGGGCGGCCTGGATCGGCACCCGCATGTCGGGGCTGGCCAGTTGGGCCAGGGTGGCGCCGTCGTTGAAGGAAACCAAAGCGTGCACGATGGATTGCGGGTGCAGCAGTGCGCCGATTTTCTCGCCGGGCAGGCCGAACAACCAATGCGCCTCGATCACTTCCAGCGCCTTGTTGAGCATGGTGGCCGAGTCGATGGTGACCTTTTGCCCCATTTTCCAAGTCGGGTGGCAGAGGGCCTCCTTGGCGGTGGCGTTCTTCATGTCGGCCAGCGGCATGTCGCGCAAGGCCCCGCCGGAGGCGGTCAGCACCAGTTTGGCGACCTGCGCATCCACCGCGCCCTTGGCGAAAGGGGCGGGCAACCGGCAGGCGATGCCCTGGAAGGCGGCGGCATGCTCGCTGTCGACCGGCAGGATGACCGCGCCGCTTTGCTGCGCCGTGCCCATGACCAGGGCGCCGGCGGCCACCAAAGTTTCCTTGTTGGACAGATGAATCCTGAGCCCCAACTGCGCGGCGCGCAAAGTCGGCCGCAGGCCGCTGAAGCCGACGATGGCGGCGGCCACATCGGTGGCGCCATCTTGGGCATGGCAGGCCTCGACCAGTTGGGTGGCGGCGCCGGGGCCGTCGAAGACTTCGAGGTGCGGCGCGGCCTGGCGCAATTGCGCGGCGGCGGCCGGATCGGCCAGCGCCACCCGCTTCACGCCAAACAACTGTGTCTGCAAAAAAACCTTTTCCCATGCACCGTTGGCAGCCAGCCCGACCACGGCGACGGAGCGCCCGAGTTGGTTCAGATGCGCCACCACCTCCAGCGTGGAAACGCCGATGGAACCGGTGGAGCCGAGCAGGATGAGGCGGGTGGGCATGGGGCGGGCACTTTAGCGGGAGTTGGGGCAGGTGAGGGGGCGGACGCTTTGTTCCGGCTTTTGACGCCATCCATTGACCGCCCGTGCCGCGCCTTCTAAAGTGTGCCCATCTTCGCCGCATCCCAGCAGTCCCCGCCTTCCATGCGCCTCCCCGACCCCCCGAAATGGCGGCCGCGTTTCGAGCGCGACTTGCCGGTTGATTCGGCCACCCTGCATGCGCGCCCCAACCGCGCACGGCAGGAGGGGGTGGGCGGCTGCCCGCTCCAATACATCGGCGGCCATGCGTCGCTGGACATTCCGGCCGCCTCGCGGCGGCTGTTCTCGCCGTATTTGGACTTGGAGTTCGATCCGGAGGCGACCCCCATCCGCCTGCGCGGCCGGTTTGGACCGCCGCCGGAAATCTGGATGGCGTTGGCCGGCACCCATTTCGCGCTCGCGGTCCTGGCCACCATGGCGCTGTGCCGGGCCTTTGTGGCCTGGTCCATGCAGGAGACCCCGTGGCCACTGGCTGGGGCGGGACTGGCGGTGTTGGGCATCCTGGCGGTGGATGAACTGGCGGCGCCGGCGGCCGGTTTTGTCGGCTTTTCCAAGGAATCCAGCCGATGACTGGGGATGCGCCGGTGTTTTTCCGCGGGCTGTGCATAAAACCGCCGGTGCATCCGGTCTTATCTTATTCCGCTTGGTTCCCTTCCGACACCCCATTCAACCCCTTTATTTTCATGCGCATTCTTTCCACGAGTTCCTTGCTGCTGGCCGCCATGCTGACCGCCTGCTCCGCCACCACCATGACCCCGGGTGTCAATGCTTCGGCCTTGGCTTCCGCCTCGCCCTCCGCCCTTCTTTGCCCGGCCGCCTCCGTGCTGGAATCCCAAACCCTGAAGTCGGCCCCGCATTGCGTCGCCGCCACGGTCGGCATCCTCAGCACCCACGGCAAAGGCATGGCCAGCGGCAGCGGCGTGGTGGTGTCGGCCGACGGCCTGATCGTCACCGCCGGCCATGTGGTGGATGCCCCGGGCACCCGGCTCATGATCCGCTTCCCCGACGGCCGCGTGGTCCAGGGCGTGACTTTGGGCGTGGACCGCGGCGCCGACTCCGGCTTGGCCAAGATCACCGACATCGCGCCCCCCGGCGGCTGGCCGTTCGCCCCGATGGCCCCGTCCGCCTCGGCTAAAAACGGCGAGTGGGTGCTGGCCACCGGCAACCCCGGCGGCGTGGTGGTGGGGCGCAACCCGCCCCTGCGCCTGGGCCGCATCACCATCCACACCGACAAGCTCCTGCAATCCGACTGCACGGTGGTCTCCGGTGATTCCGGCGGCCCGCTGTTCGACCTGCAAGGCCGCGTGGTCGGCATCAACAGCAACATCAGCCTGTCCACCGACGAAAACCACCATGTGCCCATCAGCGTGTACCACGCGCAGTGGGCCGACTTGCTTGCCGGCAAAAAGATCGAATCCAAGGGCGGCATGCTGGACAAATCCAAGGAAACCCCCAAGGCCGACCGTTCGCGCATCGGCGAGGCGATGAACAAACTGGCCAAGGAAGGCGATGCCGAAGCCAAAAAGTTGCAGGAGGAAGCCAAGGCTAGCGGCGGCAGGCTGGGCATGACCGGCGAGAAGATGGATGAACTGATCCTGCGCGCCAAGCTGGCCGACAAACCCAAGGACGCCCCCAAGCCCGACCGTTCGCGCATCGGCGAGGCCCTGGACAAACTGGTCAAGGAAGGCGATGCCGAAGCCAAAAAACTGGTGGAGGAAGCCAAGGCCAGCGGCGGCAAGCTGGGCCTGATCGGCGAGAAGATGGATGAACTGATCCTGCGCGCCAAGCTGGGCGAAAAAGTGGACATGTCGCGCATCGGCGAGGCGATGGACAAACTGGCCAAGGAGGGCGATGCCGAAGTCAAGAAGTTGCGGGAAGACGCCAAGGCCAACGGCGGCAAGATGAACCTGGATTCGGCCAAGGCCAAGGAACTGATCCTGCGCGCCAAACTGCCGCCCAAGCCGGCCGATGCGAACAAGATCACCGACATCATGGAAGCGGTGCGCCGGCTGGCGGCCAGCGGCGACGCCGAGGGCAAAAAACTGCTCGAACAAGCCTCCAAGGACGGCAAGTTGGAGCTGAAAGCCGCCGACATCCAGCGTTTGCTGGATGCCGCGAGCAAATTGGCGGGCGCCAAGCCGTCGGCCAATGAGCGCGGCATACCCCAGGCCATGCGCCCCCAGGTCCGCGAAGGCCTGCGCAAGAGCCTGCTGCAGCAATTCCCCGGAGCCACCCTCACCGACGCGGTTCTGGAGGGCATCATGGACAAGTCCTCCTTTGATCCCTCCAATGGCCACCTGAATGTGCACCCGGACATGGACGATCTGAAGGCCATGAAGTTGGCGCCCGAGATGATGGCCAAGCATGTCGGCACCTCGCTCAAAACCACCCGCGTGTCGCAGCGGCTCGGTGAGACGTCGCTGCAGGCCCTGGCGCTGTTCGCCCCGGCCTTGGACGCCGCCGGCGACTGCATTGTCGAGGTGTACGGCGACGGCAAGCCGATCCTGATGGGCACCGTGGTGGACGCCGACGGCTGGATCGTCACCAAGGCCAGCGCCCTGGCCGGCAAGACCACCGTCATCCTGGACGACGGCACCGCGCTGGACGCCAAGGTGGTCGGCAAGGACGAGGCCACCGACATCGCCCTGCTCAAGGTCGATGGCAAGGGCCGCAACCTGGAAGCCGCCCGCTTCGGCGATGAGACCGCCCTGGGTGCCTGGCTGGTTTCCCCGGTCCGCGACCCCAACCGCCCGGCGGTGGGCGTGGTGAGCGTGGGGGCGCGGCCCATCCCGCAGAAGTTCACCCATTTCCAGGGCGAGCAGAAAATCATGCTGGGCCTTGGCCCGAAGGATCCCGCATCCTGCGTCGTCGGCCAGGTGACGCCGGATCTGCCGGCCGCCAAGGCCGGCGTCAAGGAAGGCGACGAGATCGTCGCGCTCAACGGCCAGCCCGCCAAGGACTGGATGGATTTCGTCACCCGCATCCGCGCCACCAAGCCCGGCGACACCGCCGTGATCAAGGTCCGCCGCGCCGGCCAGGAGCTTGAACTCAAGGCCCTGCTTGGCGAGGCGAAGGTCAATTCCGCCACCCATGAGAGCGTGGGCGAAACCGACGCGCTGGCCGGCGGCAAGCTGAGCGCGCGCCGCACCGGCTTCCCGGCCGCCATCCAGCACGACGCGGTGGTGTGGGCCGACCAATGCGGCGGCCCGCTGCTTGACCTCAAGGGCCACGCCGTGGGCATCAACATCGCCCGCTACGACCGCGTGTGCACCTTTGCCATCCCGGCCAAGCAGGTGAGGGAGGTGGTCGCCAAACTGCGCGCGGAGGCGGACAAGCCGGCCCCCGCTCCCGCCCCCGCCCCGGCGGCTGCCGCACCGGTGAAAAAGTGAGTCCAAGCCTGATTCTTATGCAAAACCGCCACCTTTCGGGGTGGCGGTTTTGTTTGGGGTGCGCTTTGTCTCCAGGCCGGATTTCTTACGGCTTCTTTTCCGGATGCGGCACCAGGAGCCTGTAGGAACCGAAGTCCAGGCGCGCGCGCAATGCCTTGAGAAGCGGGGCGCCGATGATGCCGCCGTAGCGGCTGCCTTTGGGCACCCGGATGCCCGAATTGTCGGGAATCAGCAGGAACGGCAGGGTCGGGAATTGCAGGATGCCGCCAAAGACCGCGTCGCTGGCGGTGACCTGGCCCGGCGGCTTGAGTTCGCCATGGCCGCCGCCGACGACCGGGTTTTTGGTTTCGGTGACCGCGAGGCCCAGTTCGGTGGCGATTTCGGGCAGCAGGACATTGGCGCCGGCGGCCGTATCGACCAGAAAAAGGAAACTTTGGCCTTTCAATTTCACTTCAATGAACGGCCTGGATTGGTCGTCCTGCGTGAGCGGCAGGGCGAAGTCGCCGGCGGCCACCCGGCTTTTTTTGAAGGCGTCGCCGGCCACATCGCCGGGCGGGATCAGCAGCATGCTTTCGGGGTAGCAAACGACGGCGCGGGCGCGCTCCAGGAACACCGCGCCAAGCAGGCCGTCGGGCAGCAGGGATTTTTGCCCCGGCAGGCTCAGTTGCAAGTGCGGCGGCAGGTCGGCCACGGCCACCGTCTGCTTGCGCAGTTTGATGGCCTCGCCGATTTCCACCGAGTCGAACGCCGCCGTGAACAGCGCGCTTTTGCCCACGATGCCGCGGCCTTCCCCGGCGGCGGTGAGTTGTTTGCCCTGGCGCAGGGCGAAGGCCTTGGCGAACAGACATTCCGCCGCGGCCCCGGAATCCACGATGAAGCGCCCGGTGGCCTGGTCCGCGCGGATCTCCGCCACCAAAAGCCGGCCGTTTTCATGGGGCGTGAGCGCCAGCTTGAGCATGCGCGGCGCGGCGGCTTGGGCCGGCGCCGGTTTTTCCGCCACCGGGGCCGGCGGGGGCGGGGCGGCCTCCTGCGCCGCGGCCGTTTGGCAAAGGACCAGCAAGACCGGCATCCACCAGGGGATTTTCTTCATCGGTTTCCTCTTTCCATCGGGCGGCGGCCGTGCGGACGACGACAGGCGACATGATACGAGCGTCACCCTTGAACATAACCGACATGCCCAAGCCGCCGCACTTTTGCCCCTGGGAAGGCGGACTGAAGTCTGCCATCCCAGCGATCGCCCCCAACAAAAGACCCGGCTCGCGCCGGGTTTTCACTCCCTTTACCCCGTGCTTTTCACCGCTTCGCCGCCTTCGCCTCCACCCAGTGCGCGCGCCCGGCCTGCATGTAGTTCCACACCCCCAGGCGGAAGAGTTCCACCCGTTGCTTTTCCTCGGGCGTTTCGACCAGTGCCGCCGCTTCGTCCACCAGCTTGCCGAGTTCGGCCATCCGTTCGGCGGTTCCCAGGTTGTCCCACGCGACCGCCTCGGTTTGGTGGTGGTGGGGAGACGGCCGGCCGGATGCCACTTCTTCTCCGTAATTTTGGGGGTCGCCGTAGATGCGTTCGACCGTTTCGTAGAACTTTTTCATCGGCGCGGCGGCGCGGCCGTAGGCGCGGGTGAAATAATCGTCCAGGATCGCATCCACGGACAGCGCCGGGTCGTCCATGAGTTTGTAGGTCACATAGCCGTCGACTTCCTGCCCGTATCCGCAATGGAAAACGCCGCGGCATTCGCATTCGCGGAACAGTCCGAACTGCTTGCCGGCCGTGTGCGCGAAGAATCCGGGAAAGCAGTTGAACCGGTTGACCCGCGCCCTTTCGAGCGGGAAACAGTCGTAGTTCCACAGGTAGAGGTCGCGGCCGGGATAGTCCTGGCGCCAGCGGCGCAGGAGGTCCGTCTCGTGGTTGTATGACGCCCGGTCGTAGTTCAGGCGGTTGCAGGCAAAGCAATACTGGACCAGCACATTGGGTTCCAGGCGGATTTTCTCCGGCGGCGCGCCGTGGCTCATGTACGCAAGGCACACGATGCGCTTGTCCGGATGCTTCTTGCCGACGATTTTCGCCACCTCGTTCACGAATTGAAAAAAGTATTCGCTGTGCTTCCCGTTGGTGAAATAGGGGCTGCCGGCGTCGCGCTCCCCGAACCATTTCCGGCATTCCGGGCACTTGCAGAAGGCATTGTTGTCCATCGGTTCCAGGCAGAAGAACCGGCCGGCGGCCTGGGCGCCAGGATATGTTTTCCCGGTCTCGAAGAATTCGCAGGCGTCCTTGGCCGCCTGCCGGATCAGCCCCGTGTTGGTGTAGCACAGTTGCGGCGGTTGCCCCGGGTACCCCTGTGCGAACCAGTCCGCATGCTTGCCTTCGAAGATTGCCGCCTTGTCTTTTTCGGGGGCCCAAAAGCGGCCGTAGTAGCCGTAGAAGGCGTGGTTCCCGAAGCACGGCTCGCCGCCCTCCTTGTGGCGCAGGCGGAACAGGGCGGTGCGCGCCGCCTTGGCCGGCGCGTAGGCATTCCCCGGGGATTGCCGGCGCAGTTCCGCATACGCGCGCCCTTCCCAAACCTTGCCTTCCGCAGAGGCCGTCGTCCAAAGGCCGGTGCATTCGTCGTAGGCCGCGTTGTCCAGGCAGCCGGTGAAGCGGTATTTCATGAAGGGCGACCGGCGGATGTCCGGGCCGCGCACCGCCAGCGTTTTGCGCACGGGGATGTCCGTTCCGGAATCGGTCGGATTGAACCAGCGGACGCCGCAGTCCCGTTCGAGGAAGTCGCAGACGGCGTGGGCGCTGCCGCGTTCGTCCCACAGCGACGGCCACGAGGCGATTTCATCCCGGTCCGGCGTGTCGTCGTAGCGGACGGCCCCCCAATCCGCCTTGTCGTGGCCGGCCAAAACGACGGCCACTTCGGTGAATTTCACCAGGTATTCCTCGGGGCCGAAGCGGTCCGGACGGATGCCGAGCTTCCGCACCAGCCCGCTGTCGCCGACCAGGATGGGGGTTCCCGCGACCGGTTGCCCTTCCCTGACGATCGGGACGGTTCCGCCGGTCATCCGCAGCAGGTGCCATTGGAGTTCGAACGCGGCGAATTGCGCCGCCCGCGTCGGATTTTTCGCCAGGACGATGGTGGCCGACGGGACGCCGCCTGTCACGATGGGCAACGCCCGGCTGTTTTCCACGCGGGCAGCGCACCCCTGGAAGGGGAGGAGAAAGGCGGCCGCCACGAGGAGGGTTTTCATGGGGGTATGGACGCGTTCCGCAGGGTGTTTGTACAGTGGCAGCCGGCGATGGGCGGTTCCCCGCAAAAAATGCCGCTTCCGCCTTCTCCCCCAACAAAAAACCCGGCTCGCGCCGGGTTTTTCATTCACTTATTTTTCCGTGATTTTCACCGATTCGATCAGATCCCCGGCCGCGCCGCCGGCGTCGGGGTCGCGGCGGGTGATTTTGTTCACCACCTCCATGCCGTCGGTCACCTGGCCGAAGATGGTGTAGCCGCCGTTGAGGAAGGGGGCCTTGTCGAAGGTGATGAAGAACTGGCTGCCGTTGGTGTCGGGGCCGGCGTTGGCCATGGCCAGGATGCCGGCGCGGTCGAAGCGCAGGTCGCTTTTTTCATTTTTGAAGGTGTAGCCGGGGCCGCCCATGCCGGTGCCGGTGGGGTCGCCGCCCTGGGCCATGAAGCCGTCGATCACGCGGTGGAAGGACAGCCCGTCAAAGAAGCCCTGGCGGGACAGGAAGACGAAACTGTTGACCGTGATGGGGGCCTCTTTGGCGTACAGCTTGACGGTGAACTTGCCGCCCTTTTTGAGGGTGAAGGTGGCGGTGTAGGACTTGGCCTGGTCGATGGCCATGGCCGGGGGCGCATCCCAACGGGTGACGCGGGCCGGGGCGGCCGGCTGGGCGGCGGGCGCCGCAGGAGCCGCGGGTGCGGCCGGTGCGTCGGCGGCCGGCGCGGGGGCGGCCAGGGTGAGGGCGAGGAAGCCGGAGCAGATGCAGGCGATCAGCCAAGGGGTGCGGGGGTTGGGCATGGGGTGGGCTCGTGCGGGGAGGGGGCGGGCGTTGAAACGGACCATCCGTTTCGCATCAGGGAGACACCGGGCGCGGTGCGTTTTTTTTCATTCGCGCCCGCGCTTGGGTCCGCCGAAGACCTTGCGCTTGCCGGCTTCGCCGGGCACCGGCGGGGCCTGGCGCTTGCGGAAGGGTTTGGCCGGTTCGGCGGCCTTTTTCACCGGGGCCTTGGGCTCCGCTTTTTTGGGTTCCGGCGCGGCCTTGGCCGCCGTTTTGGCGGCGGTTTTCTTGGGCTTGGCTTCGGTTTCCTTTTTGGCGGTTTTCTTGGGTTCCGCTTTGGGTTCGGCCTTGGCTTTCACCGTTTTGGCTGCGGCTTTTTCCGGTTTTTCGGCCTTGGCCTTGGCGGCCTTCTTCACCGTCTTGGCGGCGGGCTTTTCGGCCTTGGCCGGGGTTTTGGTCTTGCCGCCGCGCTTGGGGGCTTCCTCTGCCGATGCCGCCGCTTCGGCCGCGGCCGGAGCCGGGACTTCGGCCGGGGCGGGTGCCGGCGCGGATGCGGCCGGCGTTTCAGGCGCCGGGTTTTCGGCGACATAGGCGATCGGCAGCGGCTTCAAGCCGTTCTTCACCTTCCAGGCGATGCAGGATTCCACGATGCGGGCGGCCACATGGGCGTCCACGGTGGTCTGGCCGGACTTCAAGTAATGGATGTTGATGTCGCGGGCGCAGTGGATGGTCTTGGTGACCGACATGCCGACCACTTCGGTGATGTCGTGGACGCGGATGTGATCCAGCTTGGCCAGTTTTTCCGGCATGGGCGGCGCGGGCGTTTTGGCGGCCGGGGTTTTGGCCGGGGCTTCCTGCGTTTGGGCTTCCACCGGCTTGGGCTGTTTGGGTGCGGCCGGCCTCTGGTCGGGTGCGGCCTGTTCGGCAACCGGTGCGGCGGCTTCGGCCGGGGCGGGGGCGGCCGGGTTGCCGGCACCCTTGAAGTGGGTCCAGGCCATCATCACCTCTTCGCGGTGCATGCGGGTCTGCAGGCTCTGGATGCGCTCCAGGTTGTGCTTCCTCACGAAGTCCACCATGTCCTGCTCGGTCACGCCCAGGGCTTCCATGACTTCATTGACGCGGGCCTTGGCGCCGTTGGGCGACAGGCCGGGGAAGTTTTTCGGCGGCACCGGCACGCCTTCGGGCAGGCCGATGGCCGCGTGCTGGGTGCCGGGCGGGTGGACGGACTTGGGGGCGGGCGCGGGGGCCGGCGGGCGCGGGGCCTTGGGCTGCTCGTGCTTGGATTGTTCATGCTTGGGCTGCTGCTGGTTCCTGGCGTCGCGGGCCAGGGCCGGCTGCTGATCGTCGTCGGCCGCCGGTTTTTGCTGGCTGCGCGGCTGGTTGGTGTACTTGCCTTTGGACGCGGGCCGCGCTTCCTGCTTTGCTTCCGGCGCGGCTTCGCCGGCGGGGGCGTCCGCCGTTTCGGTGGCGGCCGGCTTGGCGGCGGGCGACGCGGACGGCTTTTGCGCCGGTTTGCCCGGCAGCAGGCGGCCGGAACCCTGGGCCAGTTTCTGCTCCGGCTTGGCCAGCGGCTTCACCTTGACTTCGTCGGTTTCGGTGTGGTCCTGCAGGATGAGTTCGTCCTCGCGGAATTCGGCGCCGGCGTCCTCCGGCAGCGAGGGGTCGTCCACGTCGCGCATGGCGGCGGCGGTTTCCTCCGGCAGGTGGCGCAGGTCGTCGGCGGGCGAGACGGTGAGCTTGGCCCCGTGCACGGTGAAGGCCGCGATGTCGTAGGCATCCACCCTGCCGCCGACGCGCACCAGGACCTGCTTGCCGCACTGCTTCTCGAGCGCCGCCAGCTGGCCGCGCTTGGTGTTGAGCAGGATGAAGGCGACATCGCCGGCGACGGTCAGCTCGGTGCGGGCCACATCGGCGCGGTTGAGCACCATCTGCAGGCGGCGCAGCACGGCGTTGGCCACCGTTTCGGGCGTGGAGACATGGCCCAGGCCGCCGCAGTGCGGGCATTCGTGGGTCAGGTTTTTGCTGATGCTCGGGCGCATGCGCTGGCGGGTCATGGGCAGCACGCCGCAGACCGGGCTGATGATGCCGACATTGGTTTTGGCGCGGTCGCGCTTGAGGTTGGAAAGCAGACGGATTTCCACCTTTTTCCGGTGGTGGATGTGGAACATGTCGATGAGGTCCAGGCACACGATGCCGCCCAGGTCCCGCAGGCGCAGCTGGCGGCAGATCTCGTCCACCGCCTCCAGGTTGGTTTCATAGGCGTTGGTCTCGGCGTCGCGGGCCGAGCGGCTGCGGCCCGAGTTCACGTCGATGGCCACCATGGCCTCGGTCTGGTCGATGACCAGCGCGCCGCCCGAGGGCAGCGGCACCACGCGGTCGGAAATGGCCTGGATCTGCGACTCGATGTTGCGGCGCTGGAACAGCGGCACCTGATCGGCGTAGTAGAGGACCTGCGTTTCGTTGTGGGGGTCGGTGGCCTTGAGGAAGTCGCGGCAGCGGCGGGCCGAGGCCAGGTCGTCCACCGTGATGCGCTGGGTTTCGGCCGTGTAGATGTCGCGCAGGGTGCGGATGACGAGGTCCGATTCGGCGTACATCTCGCCCAGGCCCTTGAGCGCGGCCTTTTTCTCGTCGATGTTCTTCCAGACGCGCTGCAGGTAGTTGAGGTCGCGCTTCAATTCGTGGATGGTCTTGCCGGCCGCCTCGGTGCGCAGGATGAAACCGAAACCCTCGGGGGGTTCCAGGTCGCGCAGCATGTCGCGCATTTCGGCGCGCAGGCGCGGATCTTCGACCTTTTTGGAGACGCCCAGTTCGTCCATCCAAGGCATCATGACGATGTAGCGGCCGGGCACCGAGAGGTAGGCGGTGACGGTCGGGCCCTTGGAGCCGAGGCCCTCCTTGATCACCTGCACCAGCACCTCGTCGCCCTTCTTGAAGCATTGCTGCATGAGCGGGCGGTCGCGGCGGGCGGTCTTGATGCCCACGCGCTCCACCTCGTCGCGCGCGGCGCCGGGGAAGTAGCGCGGGTGCACGTCGGAAATGTGCAGGAAGGCGTTCTGCGGCAGGCCGATGTCGATGAAGGCGGCCTGCACGGCGGTGTTGATCTGGCGCACGCGGCCCTTGTAGATGCCGCCCACGTGCGACTCGCTGCCGGCGCGCTCCTGGAAGTAGTCGTCCAGCTTGCCGTTCACCGTGATGGCGATGCGGCATTCCTCGTGCGGGATGACGCTGATGAGCAGCTCGTTCTTGACCGGCGGCAGGGGCTCGGCGAGCATGGCGGCGCGTTCGGCGCGCAGCAGCTCCTCTTCGGCCTCGACGGCTTGCGCCGCCTCGCGGTCCTCGTCCGTCACCGCCTGCGGGTCGGGTTCGGGGGCCGGCTGCGGCTGGATTTCAAGGGTTTCCGGCGCGGTTTCGGCGGCTTGCGGGACTTGCGATTCGGCGGGAAGTGCGATGTCGGATGCGGATGCGGTTTCGTTCGTGGTCATGGCGGGGAAAGGGGGTGGGGGACTGGCCCCGCGGCGGCGAACCGGGTGGTTCAGGCGCCGAGGGCCGTTTTTTCCAGTTCGGAATGGAGGAAAGCGGTGACTTCCTGTTCGGTGTCGAAAGAGCCGGCCTTGCGGGCGATGCGTTTGCAGCGCTCCAGGCCGACCGAGCGGATGAGCTCCTTGACTTGCGGGATGGCCGGCGGGGTGATGGAGAAATGGCGCAGGCCAAGGCCCGCCAGAAGCGGCACAAAGGCCAGGTTGCCGCCCATCTCCCCGCACAGCGAGACTTCGATCTTGGCGCGGTTGGCCGCGCGGATGACTTCCTTGATGAGGTGCAGCACCGCCGGGTGGGCGTCGGTGTACAGGTTGGCCACGCGTTCGTTGCCGCGGTCCACCGCCACGGTGTACTGCACCAGGTCGTTGGTGCCGATGGAGAAGAAATCCACCTCCTTGGCGAAGGCGGTGGCCTGGATGGCGGCGGAGGGCACCTCCACCATCATGCCGATCCTGATGTGCCGGTCGAAAGCCATGCCGCGGTCGGCCAGGTCGTGCATGGCGTCGCTCAGCACCATCTTGGCCTGGCGCAATTCGGACAGGTGTGAAATGAGCGGGAACATGATCCTGACCGGGCCCAGCGCCGAGGCGCGCAGGATCGCCCGCAGCTGGGTGCGGAACAGCGGCACATCAAGCAGGCACAGGCGGATGGAGCGGCAGCCGAGGAACGGGTTGGGCTCGTTCTCGATCCGGCGCAGGGACTCGATGGCCGAATCCTGCTTGTCGGCGCCCAAGTCCAGCGTGCGGATGGTCAGCGGCCGGCCGCCGAGCAGCTTGACCGCCATGGCGTAGGCGGCGAACTGCTCGTCCTCGTCCGGCTCGTGGTCGTTGCCCAGGAACAGGTATTCGGTGCGGAACAGGCCCACGCCCTCGGCGCCCTTTTCAAGCGCGGCCGGGATTTCATCGGGGAACTCGATGTTGGTCATGAGCGCAAAGCGGGTGCCGTCGGAGGTGACGGCCGGCAGGTCGCGCAGGGCGCCGCGGCTGCGCTCGGCCTTGGCCTCGCGCTCGAGCAGCTGGCGGTACTTGAGCAGGCTGTTGGCGTCGGGGTTGACCAGCACCACGCCCTCGTTGCCATCCACGATGACCGTGTCGCCGGAGTGGATGGTCTGGCTGATGTCGGCCACGCCCACCACCGCCGGAATGCCCAGGGCGTGCGCCAGGATGGCGGTGTGGCTGGTGCGGCCGCCCAGGTCGGTGACGATGGCGCGGATGCAGGTCTTGTCGAGGTTGACGGTCTGGCTGGGCGTCAGGTCGCGGGCGACCAGGATCGTCGGCGTCTTGATCGCGGCCAGCGTGGCTTCGTCCGAGGTTTCCGCCCGGCCGTGGAACTGGCGCAGCACGCGCCGCTTCAAATCGTAGATGTCGGTGACGCGCTCGCGGAAGAAGGCGTTGTCCTGCGCGAGGAAGGTGTCGGCCAGGCGGCTGAACACGGAGAACACGGCGTACTCCGCCTTCACCTTTTCAGTTTTGATCTGCTGGTTCAGCTGCTCGATGAGGTGGCGGTCGGCCAGCATGCCCTGGTGGAAGCCGAAGATGCCGGCCAGCTCGCTGCCCAGCGACGAGGCGGTGGCCGCCATTTGTTTGCCCACTTCTTCGCGGGAGGCGTCCAAGGCCGCCTGCAGGCGTTTTTGCTCGGCCGGAACCTGCGAAACGGCAATGCTTTCCCGCACGACCGCCCGGTCGTCGGCATTGAGCACGACGGCTTTGGCGATGGCCACGCCCGGGGAAACGGCAATGCCTTGGAGGGTGAGCATGATGGGCCCGTAGTGTAGCCGTAAGACCCGGCGCAAGAAAGGGCAAAAAGAGGACGAATCAGGGGAAAAAGCCCGGGAAAATCGGCGCGGCGGGAGCGGTCTTGGGGGGCGCGGGGAGGTGGCGAAAGGAAAAAAAACGCCCGGCGGGCGTTTTGGGGGGAGGGGCTGTTTTCAGAGGGGCCTTCAGGCTTTCAATCCTTGCCGTTGAGGTTTTCCAATGTCTGATCAAGGGCTCCCCGCAGGATCCAGGCCTTTTCGCGGCTTGACTTTGCGGCCTTCGCTTCCATGAGCGCTTGGGCAAGGATTTTTTGAGAAGGCTTGGGGATGCTTTCCATGGTTCTCAGGGCTTCGGTGGCGACCTCGTAGATTGCCGCGCAACCATCGATGTCCCCGTTGTTGAACAGGGGCACGCCGCGTTCGATGGCCAATTCCATCAATTCCGAAGCCGTGAGTGCTTTTGCCTCTTTGTTTTGAGGCAGCAAAACTTGGTCGATGACATGGATGATTCCGTTGGATGCGGCGATGTCCGCTTTCAAAAGCGTGGCGTTGCCGACGAGCACGCGGCCGTCCGAGAACCGAAAGGGGATTTTGGAACCTTGCAGGGAATCCGCTTCGCGAACCTCCAGGGCTTTGGCGAGGGGGACTTTTCCCGCAATGACATGGTTTTTGAGAATGGCGGCCAGTTGGTCGCGATTTTCCGGTTTTAGCAGCGATTCGACCGTGCCGGCGGGCAGTTTTGCGAAAGCATCGTCGGTGGGTGCAAGGACCGTCAGCGGCCCCTCCCCTGAAAGCGCACCCACGAGATCCGCCGCGGCCGCGGCCGCAAGCAGTGTTTTGAAACCGCCGGCGGATTTGGCGACATCAACGATGGTCGCGTCATTTGGCGCTTTGCCGGCGTCTTTTGCGGTGGTCGCCGTCACCGATGCGATCTCCAGGGAAAACGCGCCCTCTTTTTTGTCGGCAATGGTGAAACCAACCGAATTGATCGCGTTGGGCTTGATCGCCCCGGAAGGGATGTCACGCCCAAAGGCCTGAAGTTTGAAATCCTTGAACGCGATCGTTGTTTCCTGCCATTCCCCGGCTTTTGTCGGGAGGTAGGCCCGAAAGGAGCTGGCCGCCATTTGGTCACTGGAGCGCAAGTCCACC
>CANIYR010000025.1 GCA_947471825.1 Phycisphaeraceae bacterium
CTTCGGCGTCAATGGTTTCCTTGATGATTTTTTCGGGATGGGTGGCGGCCACTTCCTCGATGTCCATGCCGCCTTCGGCCGAGGCCATCAGGACCGGGCAGTTTTGCGAACGGTCGGCGACGATGGAGAGGTAATACTCCTTGGCGATGTCGACGCCCGAGGCCACCAGCAGTTTCTTGACCTTGACGCCCTCGGGGCCGGTCTGCGGGGTGATCAGCATGTTGGCCAGGATGATGTCGGATTTTTCCTTGGCTTCCCCGGCGCTCTTCACCAGTTTCACGCCGCCGCCCTTGCCGCGACCGCCCGCGTGCACCTGGGCTTTGACCACGGCGAGCGTGTGGCCTTGCGCTTGCAGTGTTTCAAAGGCCTTGGCAGCCTGATCGCCGTTTTCAACAACGATGCCGGCGGGGACGGGGATGCCGAATTTGGCGAGGACTTCTTTGGCTTGGTATTCGTGGAGTTTCATGGGGTGTGGATGAAGGGGAGGGGTGAAAGGTGGCGGGGATCATAGCCAAGGGAAGGGGCCCCGGACGCGCCGCTTTTTCCATACCCAATTTGGGTACCATGGGCGGCATGAAGACGGCCAAAGACGCGGTTTTTCCACCCCCGATCACGCTGCGCACGCACCTCTTGGCGCGGCCGGCCACCATCCGCATGCCGGCCAAACGCGTGCGCGCCATCCGCCTGGGGTTGGGCATGAGCCGGGAGTTTTTCGCCCGCTGCCTGCAGGTGTCCGGCCGAACGCTTGAAAAATGGGAGCAGGGTGCATCGCGCCCCACCGGCGCCGGCGCCGCCCTGCTTCTCCTGGTGGAGCGGCATCCGGAATTGGCGACGGAGTTGGCGGTGATGAAATAAGGGCGTGTTTGCGGCATGAAAAAAGCCCGGGATGGCCCGGGCTTTTTTCATTCGTGTTTAGTAGCCTTCGTCGTCTTCCATGTCCATTTCGGCGGCGGCCTGCTGCTTGTTGTAGGCCCAGCGCATGAGGAGAAGGCCGCCTTCGAAGAGCAGATAAACCGGCAGACCCAGGATGATCATGGACAGGATGTCCGGCGGGGCCACGATGGCGGCGATGACCGCGCAGCCGAAAATCACATATTTGCGGTTGTCGGCGAGGGTCTTCGGCGAGACAATACGGGTCCAGCCAAGCACCAGCATCAGCACTGGAATCTGGAAAATGGCCACGATGCCCAGTGTTGTGAAGGCGGCGAAATCAACCCATTCGGCCAGGCTTGGCATGGCATTGAGCATGCGTTGCACGGAAGCTTTGACGGTCAGCACATAATTGTCGGCAGTGGCGATTTTCAGGAAGCCGTCATCGCCGTTGACCCAGACCATGCCCGCCGGCGGATTTTTGGGATCCTCTTTCAGCACCGGCAGTTTGAAAGGCTGCTGGTCGAACAGGGTTGGCTTCATGCGATCGACATGTTCGGACTCAAGACCGCCGATATTGGCATTGTTGCCCAGCTTGACCAGCAGTTCGGTGAGCGGATTGGCGTGGTGTTGGTCGTGCAGGGGGAACGAGGTGGACCAGTTGACGAAAAAATCCGCGCTGACTGGAAGCACGATGAAATAGGAGAATCCGGCACCCATGACCGCCATCACGGTGCTGAATGGCACCAGAATGTGGACCACTTTGCGTTCGGAGGGATAGAGCCCGACGGCGATGAACTTCCACAGTTGCCAGAGGATCCAAGGTGCCGCCAAGATGACCGAGGCAATCAGGCCAACCTTCATGTAGACACCGAAACCCAGAGACGGCTCGGTGGCGGTGAGTTCGGGTGAGAAGCCGTTGCGAACCAGCGCAAACACCATGGGGTCGGCGATATAGGAGACCAACTCTTTGCCGAACCAGAAACAGATGCCGGACACCAAGGCAACGCCAAGGACGGCATGAAACAGGCGTTTGCGCAATTCTTCAAGATGCTCTCCCAAAGACATGGAGCGCTCACCCACTTCATTGGAGCGCTTGGCATGCTTCTGGGCGATATTGATGACTTGGTCGAGTGCCATGGTTTGTGGTTGGGTGAACCGGTCATTTTAGGTGAAATTGCCTGTTGCCAAGGACGCCGCCGGAACGGCGAAATTACAGCAATGGCCAAGTAAAAACCCGCCTTCGCGGCGGGTTACATGGGCAATACAGGGCTCGAACCTGTGACCTCATCAGTGTGAATGATGCGCTCTAGCCAACTGAGCTAATCGCCCGTCCACGCCACTTTTGAAAGTGGGGGCGGCATTGTATCGGCCATTTTTTTTTCGTCAACTTCTGCCGTGATCGGAGATTGTCCGCATCACGCTTTGGCGTTCGTATTTTGCGGCACTTGCGCGGTCACATGTGAAGTGTCGGCAATTTGCTGCTGTTGGGGCTGTTGTTGAACCGGCGCATTGATGGCCTTGGAGACATTCACATCGTCTTCAACGCCAGAAAGTCCCTTTTTGAACTCGGTCACACTCTTGCCAAGAGACTTGCCGATCTCAGGCAGGCGCTTGCCGAACAGGAGAAGGCCGATGATGGCCAAGCCGGCAATGTGCCAGGCGCTGATTTCGGCCAAGGGAAGGGGTTGGGTGAACATGCAAAACTCGCTTTCAGGCGGCCAAAAGGCCAAGGTGGGGGCTGTGGGTATCCGGATTCATTCTACAAGACGCCGGCTCAAACATGCGCATTACAGTTTTTTTCATGCTTTTGGGCAAGTTCCCGCGACTTACACGCGGCCAAACAACAGCGAAATGTTGTGGCCGCCAAAGCCGAATGAATTGCTCATGGCCACATTCACCTTGGTTTGGCGCGCCGTGTGGGGCACGTAATCCAAAGTGCATTCTTCGTCGGGGTTTGTGAGGTTGATGGTTGGCGGGATCTGGCCGGTTTCAATGGCCTTGGCGCAAATCACAGCCTCAATGCCGCCGGCGGCGCCCAAGGGGTGGCCGGTCATGCTCTTGGTGGAGGAGACCCACACCTTGGTGTCTTCGCCGAAAATCTTTTTCACGGCGCGGGTTTCGGCCAGGTCGCCCAAGCCGGTGGAGGTGCCGTGGGCGTTGATGTAGGTCACATCCTCCATGGTCTTGCCACCATCCTTGAGGGCATACCCCATGGCGTAGGCGGCGCCTGCGCCGTCTTCAAGCGGAGCGGTGATGTGCGAGCCGTCGGCGGATTGGCCGGCGCCGAGCAATTCGCAATAGATTTTGGCACCGCGGGCCTTGGCGTGTTCATATTCTTCAAGGATGATGATGCCGGCGCCTTCGGCCAGCACGAAGCCGTCGCGGTCCTTGTCCCACGGGCGGCTGGCGGCGGCGGGATCGTCATTGCGCTTGGACAAAGCTTTGAGGGCCTGGAAGCAAGCCAGCCCCAGCGGGGTCAGGGCGGCTTCCGAGCCGCCGGACACCATCACATCGGCGGCGCCGTAGCGAATCGCATCGGTTGCGGCGGAAATGGCGTGGCCCGCGGAGGCGCAGGCGGTGACCACGGCGGAATTCGGCCCGCGCAGGCCGTAATGAATCGAGACTTGGCCGGCCGCCGCATTGCCCATAAGCATCGGAACCATGAACGGGCTCACGCGCGAGGGGCCGCGCTCCATCATTTTGCCATGGCCTTCGGCGAAGGCTTCCATGCCGCCGATGCCGGTGCCGATGATGGCCCCGCAGCGCCAGGGGTTTTCCTTCGAGAAATCCAAGCCGGCATCGGTGACGGCATCCATGGACGCATTCATGGCAAATTGCGTGAAACGGTCAAAGCGCTTGGTGGCCTTGGCGCGTTCGGGCGGGTCGAAATTCGGCGGGCCATCCCAGCCGCTCACTTCACCGCCGATTTTGACGGCAAAATCCGTGGTGTCGAAATTGGTGATTAGCTTGATGCCGGAGGTTCCGGCGACCAATTTGCCCCAAACTTCATTGACGGAAGTGCCCAAACTGGTGACCCAGCCCAGACCGGTGACGACAACACGGCGCTTGCTCATGGTAAAGATGGAAAAGGCCAGGCCTTTTGGGAGGCCCGGCCAAGGAGGGCTAGACTGAACGGACTGACACACAAGGCAAACGGGGGGTTTGCCCGGCAAAAAACGGTTGATTAGGCCTTGGCCTTGAGGATGAAGTCAATGGCGGCGCCGACGGTTTGGATCTTTTCAGCTTCTTCGTCGGGGATGGTGGTTTCGAATTCGTCTTCGAATTCCATGACCAGTTCCACCGTGTCCAGGGAGTCGGCGTTGAGGTCGTTCACAAAGTTGGTGTCGCGGGTGATTTCGCCCTTGTCAACACCCATTTGTTCGGCGACGATGGCGATCACTTTTTCTTCGATTTGCTTTGCGTCCATTTGAATGCTCCGTGGTTTTTTGGGCTGGGCCCGAAAGTGAGGTGATAAAGTCAGCGGCTGGATCAGCCAATGAGTGCGGGGGATGATAGCGGAAGGGGGGTGATTCCACAACTCATTCACAAAAGACGCAAAGGCATTATGGGAAAGGCCCCGGCATATCCGGTGCGGTTGGCCTCAGGCCATGGTCATGCCGCCATCGACGGTGATGACCTGGCCGGTCACATAGCCGCCTTCTTCCGAGGTCAGGAAGGCCACGGCAGCCGCGATTTCATTCGGCTGGCCGAAGCGCTTCAGGGCGGTGATGTTCTTGACGCCGTCTTTGACGATGTCGGGCAGCACATCGGTCATGTCGGTCTGAATGAAGCCGGGGGCCACCACATTGGCGGTGATGGCCTTGGCGCCCATTTCCTTGGCGATGGTTTTGGTCAGGCCGATCACGCCGGCCTTGGCGGCGGCGTAGTTGGCCTGGCCGGCGTTGCCGACGATGCCGGAAACCGAGCCAATGTTGACGATGCGGCCCCACTTGCCGCGCATCATGGGGCGCAGGGCGGTGCGGCTGGCGATGAACACGCCGCGCAGGTTGGTGTTGATGACGGCGTCGAAGTCCTCGTTGCTCATGCGCATCATGAGTCCGTCCTTGGTGATGCCGGCGCAGTTGACCAGGATGTCCAGGCGCTTGTGGGCGTCGGCCACGGCTTCCACCATGGCTTCGATGGCGGCGCCGTCGCCCATGTCGCAGGTGCGGGCTTCGGCGCTGCCGCCTTCGGCCCGGATGGCGGCCACGGCGGCTTCCAGCTTGGCTTGGTCGCGGGCCACGCAGACCACATGGCGGCCTTGGCGGCCGAGTGACTTGGCGATTTCAAGGCCGATGCCGCGGGAGGCGCCGGTGACGATGGCAACGCGTTTTTCCATGGTGGATACGGGAAGTGGTGGGAGGGAAAAAGGGGCGGTAGTTTACAGGGTAAGCGCGTCCGGGGTGTTCCCGGGCCTTTGCCAGGGGCGCCGGCGCTCAATCCGGCCATTCGAAACTGATCCGGCCCAACTTGCCGCCGCGCAACTCGAACAGCAGCATGTCGGCCGCCTTGCGGTGGTTGACCTCGCCGCCGGGGCTCAGGCAGCCGCGTTTGGCGCCGATGGCCACCAAAATGGCCAGGGCGTCGTCGGGCAGTTTTTCGATGGCGTAGCGCTTCATCAGCGCATCGGGATGGTTCTCGCGCAGCCAGCGGACGGCATACAAACCGACATCGCCGGCGTCCACCGCCGTGTCGCGGATGGCCCCGCTCATGGCGAGCAGCCAGCCTACTTTCTGGTCGTCGATCTTGGGCCACATCATGCCCGGTGTGTCATGCACGATGACCCCGCCGCCGATGTCCACCCGCTGAAGCTGTTTGGTGACGCCCGGTTCGTTGCCGGTCTGGGTGACTTTCTTGCCCTTGAGTGTGTTGAGCAGCGTGCTTTTGCCGGTGTTGGGGATGCCCTGGATCATCACCCGCACGGTGCGGGATTTTTCCAGCCGCTTGGCGCCCAGGCGGTGGCATTCCTCAATGATGGCCCGGGCGCAGCCGGGCAGATTGGCCGAAATGGGCAGAGCGGCCACGCCGTCCTCGCGCTCGAAGTGCTTTTTCCATTCGGCGGTGGCTTCGGGGTCGGCCAGATCCTTCTTGTTGAGCAGCTTGATGCACGGCACGACGCGGTCGGGGTTGGCCCGGCGCATTTCGGCCAGCATCGGGTTGGAACTGGCCGAAGGCAAACGGGCGTCCAGCACCTCGATGACCACATCGGTCACCGGCATCGCTTCCGCGATGTCGCGGCGCGTCTTGTTCATGTGGCCGGGGTACCAGTGGATGACATCGCTCATGGGGATCGATCAAAAGGGGCAAAAGGGCCGAAAACCGGGATGGGAATGCTTGAAAAGGGGAGGGGGGTCACACCTCCAGGTCCGCCGCCAAACCGTCACGCACCGCCTTTTCCGCCGCCTGGCAGGCCAGCACATCGCAGCGTTCGTTTTCGTCATGGCCGCGGTGCCCGCGCACCCAGTGGAAGTCGAGCCGGTGGGTTTGTTGCAGGGCGTCCAGTTTCCTCCAAAGGTCGGCGTTTTTGACCGGTTCGGTGCGTTTGGCGTCCTTGAACCAATTTTTGCGCTTCCAGCCGGGCATCCATTCGGACAATCCTTTGAGCACATATTGGCTGTCGGATACGATCTTTACCGCGCAGGGCGTTTTGAGCATTTCCAGACCATGGATGACGGCGCGCAATTCCATGCGGTTGTTGGTGGTCCGGCTGGCTCCGCCGCAGCCTTCCACCTCTTTGCCGCTGGCCAGATCGCGCAAGATGTAGCCCCAGCCGCCCGGGCCCGGGTTGCCCTTGCAGGCGCCATCGGAGAACAGGGTGACTTGGCGCAGGGCGGCGGGCAGGGGGGCAGGTGCGGAAGCGGCGGCGGACGGCATAGGCGGGGGATTGTAGTCCGGTGCTTCGTCTTCGCAGCCTCGCCAGCCCGCGCCGGGGGCGGGACCTGCCGGAAAAACACGCGCCTCAACGGGTCTCCGGACAGCCCGGCTTGCCCGGCAAATTTCTTCCATCCTGTAATTCTCCGCCCCGGCCGGCATCCTCTGACCGTGAACAAAGCCCTTGCCGCCTCTGCCGCCCTTGCCTTCCTGCCCCTGGCCTCCTGCGCCAAGGATGCCGCCGAAGGCGCGCCCGCCAGGGTTCTGAAGGCAGCCCCCCGGGTGGCGAGGGATGTGGAATTCAACCGCGACATCCGGCCCCTGTTCCAGGACACCTGCTTTCAGTGCCACGGTGCCGACGCGAAAAAAATCAAGGGAAATCTGCAGCTTGACACCCTCGAACACGCCGGCCGGCCCGACGCGGAGGGCCGCCGGGCGATCGTTCCCGGGCATCCGGAGAAATCCCTTGCCTGGGAGCGGATCACCAGTGCCGACAGCGACGAGGTGATGCCGCCGCCGGACAGTCACAAGGCGCTGACTGCGGAACAAAAGGAGACGATCCGCCGCTGGATCGCGCAAGGGGCGAAGTACCAGACGCACTGGTCCTACCTGCCGCCACGGGCGCGGCCGGCCCCCGTGGCCGCCGACCCGTTGTGGAACGTGAATTTCATCGACGCCTGGGTCGCCGCCGGGCTCGAAACCTCCGGGCTTAAGCCCAACCCGGAAGCCGGGCGGGAACAGCTCATCCGCCGGGTGTCGCTCGACCTGACCGGTCTGCCGCCCGATCCGGCCGATGTCGAGTCATTTGCCAAAGACAAGGATCCGCAGGCGTATGAAAAACTCGTGGACCGGCTCCTGGCTTCGCCCCGTTACGGCGAACACATGGCCCGGCAGTGGCTCGACCTCGCCCGCTACGGCGACACCCACGGCATCCACTTCGACAACTACCGGTCCATCTGGCCCTACCGCGATTGGGTCATCCGGGCTTTCAACGCCAACCTGCCCTACGACCGGTTTTCAATCGAACAGCTTGCCGGCGACCTGCTGCCCGATCCCACCCAGGACCAGTTCGCCGCCACCGGCTACCTGCGTTGCAACCCGACCACCAACGAAGGCGGCGTCATTGCCGAGGAATACCTGGCCATCTACGCCAAAGACCGGGTTGACACCTTCTCCGCCACCTGGCTGGGGCTGAGCATGGGCTGCGCGGCCTGCCATGACCACAAATTCGACCCTGTGACGCAGACGGAGTTCTACCGTCTCGCCGCGTATTTCCGCAACATCGACACCCCGGCCATGGATGGCAATGTCGCCAACACCCCGCCCTCCCTGCCAATCCTCGGTCCCGCCGACCTCGACCGCGCCGCCCGTCTCGCCGCCGACATCAGGGGGGTGAAGGAGGACTTGGGCAAACGCCCCGGCCAATGTGCCGCCGACTTCGAGGCCTGGGCCGCCGCCTTCAAACCGGCGGACGTCCCGGCCGATCCGCTGCTGCAACTGGATGCCGCCCCCGACGGCAGCCTCGCCGGCACGCTTGATGGCAAGCCCGTTTCCCTGCCCGGGCGCGGCACCCCTCCGCCGGCCGGCAAGACGCGCGACTTCGCCGAGAACCCTTTCACCCTGGGCGAACTTGCCGGGGTCATCGGCAACGCGGGCGATTTCGAAAAAACAGATGCATTCTCCTGCGGTTGCTGGGTCAAGGCCCACGGCGCGACCGGCTCGGTCATCGCCCGCATGGATGTCAAGGGCGGCCACCGCGGCTGGGATCTTGAACTCGACCAAGGCCGCCTGGCCGCCCACTGCATCCACGCCTGGAACGGCAACGCCATCAAAGTCATCGCCCCGATCGCGCTTCCCCCGGACACTTGGCAGCATGTTTTTGTGACCTACGACGGCAGCGGCACCGCCGCCGGCATGGCGCTCTACATCAACGGCCGGCGCGTGGACAAGGTGGAATTCAATGTCAACAACCTGGCCGGCAGCATCCGCACCCAAGTGCCGCTCACCCTGGGCAGCCGCAGCAATGGCGGTGGCGAAGGCGCGTCGGCCGCCCAGATCCGCGGCCTGCGCCTCCACAAGCGCCTGCTCAGTCCGGCGGAAGTGGCGGCGGCCGCTTTGGAAGCCCGTGACATCGCCCTGCTCAGCACCCCGGCGGCCCGGCGCGATCCCAAGGAGACCCAGCGCCTGTTGTCCGTCTACATCGCCTCTTTCGACCCCGAGTCGGAGCGCCTGCGGCAGCGGCTGCGGCAATTGGAGGAGGAAAGCGCCGCCATCCCCCGCGGCAGCCCGGTGACGCTGATCGCCCGCGAGAAACCGGGGCGGGCCAGCGCCCGCATCCTCCTGCGCGGCCAATACGACCGCAAAGGCGACGAGGTTTTCCCCGGTGTTCCCGCCGCCATCGGCGTGCCGCTCCCGGACGGCGCCCCGGAAAACCGCCTCGCCCTCGCGCAATGGCTGTTCCGTCCGGAGCACCCGCTCACCGCCCGCGTCGAAGCCAACCGGCTCTGGCAGCAGCTGTTCGGCCAGGGCCTGGTCCCGAGCACGGAGGACCTTGGCAGCACCGGCGAATGGCCGAGCCATCCCGAGCTTCTCGACCAGCTCGCCATCCAACTGCGCGACAGCCATTGGGACATCAAGGCGATGCTGCGGCTGATGGTCCTCAGCCGGACCTACCGTCAGGACGCCCGCAACACCCCCCTGGCGCTCGACAAGGATCCCCGCAACCGCCTGCTCTCCCGCGGCCCGCGCCATCGCCTCGACGCCGAGGTCATCCGCGACAGCGCCCTGCAAAGCGCCGGCCTTCTGGTTGAGAAACTGGGCGGCCCGTCGGTCAAACCCTACCAGCCGGACGGCATCTGGGAGGGCACATCCCTGGCTGAAAGCTCCACCAACCATTACGAGCAGGACCATGGCGAGGCGCTTTACCGCCGCAGCCTTTACACCTTCATCAAGCGCGCCGCCCCGCCGCCCAACATGGAGACCTTCAACGCCACTTCGCGCGAAACCCTTTGCGCCCGCCGCGACCGCACCAACACCCCCCTGCAGGCCCTGGTCAGCCTCAACGATCCCCAGTTCATCGAGGCCGCCCGCGTCCTGGCCCAGCGGATGCTCGCCGGCGCCGGCGATGATTCCTCCCGCCTGATCCGGGCCCACCTCCTGGTCACTTCGCGCCGGCCCGAACCGGCCCGACTGAAGGCCATGGAGAAGAGCCTGGCGGGCTTCCGCCTGCATTTCAAGAGCCATCCCGACGAGGCCCCCAAGCTTTTGGCCGTGGGTGAATCCAAGTCCGCCGCCGGCCCCGAGCCCGGTGAACTGGCCGCCTGGACGATGCTCTGCTCGCAACTTCAAAACCTTGACGAAACGCTGAACAATTGAGGGAGACCCCATGAACATGCTTTGCGACCGCCGCCGTTTTCTCCTCGGCCTCGGGCTCGGCGCCCTCGCCGCGCCGGGTTTTGACGTGCTCGCCGCCGCCGCGCAGGGCGCCGGCACCGCGTCCGGCGGGGGGGGCGGCGCATCCGGCACCGGCGGCGTCCTGGCCCGTCCGCACCACCCCGCCAAAGCCCGGCGCATCATCTACCTGTCCATGGTCGGCGCCCCCTCGCAAATCGAACTCTTCGACCACAAGCCGGGGCTCGAGAAGCTGTACGACACCGCCCTGCCCGACTCGGTCCGCCAGGGCCAGCGGCTCACCGGCATGACCGCCGGACAGGCGCGCTTCCCCGTCGCTCCGTCAATTTACAAGTTTTCGCCCGGCGGCAAGTGCGGCACCCCGTTCTCCGAATTGGTGCCGCACATGGGGAAAATGGCCGACGACCTCTGCCTGATCAAGACCCTGCACACTGAAGCGATCAACCACGAACCGGCGCAGCAGCTGATGTACACCGGCAGCATGAATCCCGGCAAGCCCAGCTTTGGCGCATGGCTCTCCCACGGACTCGGCTCGCTCAACCGGGACCTGCCCGCCTACGCGGTCATCAAATCCAGCCACTCCAACAAGGGCAACAACAACACCCAATCCATCTCCGCCAAACTGTGGGGCAGCGGCTTCCTTCCGGGCGAACACGCCGGCGTCAGCCTCCGCAACGGCGCGGAGCCGGTGCTTTACCTCAAAAACCCCCCGGGCATTTCCCCCGAATTGCGCCGCACGATGCTTGACGGCTTGGGTGAAATGAACGCCCAGACGCTCGGCACCTTCGCCGATCCGGAAACCCGCGTCCGCATGGCC
Organism: Phycisphaeraceae bacterium; assembly: GCA_947471825.1. GTDB lineage: Bacteria > Planctomycetota > Phycisphaerae > Phycisphaerales > Phycisphaeraceae > CANIYR01. The sequence goes on from CANIYR010000025.1 coordinate 10,973, forward strand.
CAGTACGAGATGGCCTTCCGCATGCAAACCTCGGTGCCCGAATTCACCGACTTCTCCAAGGAACCCGCCCACATCCTCGACATGTACGGCCCGGATGTCCGCACGCCGGGCACTTTTGCGGCCTCCGCATTGCTCGCGCGCCGCCTCATCGAACGCGGCACCCGCGTCGTCCAGATCTTCCACAACGGCTGGGACCAGCATGCCAACCTGCCGCGCGACCTCCCGGTCCAATGCCGCGATGTGGACCAGCCGGCCCATGCCCTGGTGCAGGATCTCAGGCAGCGCGGCCTTCTGGAGGACACCGTGGTCGTCTTCGCCGGCGAGTTCGGGCGCACCGTCTACAGCCAGGGCGGCCTCAGCAGGACCAACTACGGGCGCGACCACCACCCGAAATGCTTCTCGATCTGGGCCGCCGGCGGCGGCTTCCATTCCGGCACGAGCTACGGCACCACCGACGACTTCTCCTACAACATCGTCGAAAATCCGGTCCACATCCGCGACCTGCACGCCACCATCCTCCACCTTTTCGGCATCGACCACGAACGCTTCACCTTCAAGACCCAGGGCCTCGACGCCAAACTCACCGGCGTTGAGGCCGCCAAGGTGGTCAAGGGCATCCTGGCCTGAGCCCGCAGCGGATGCGGCAAAGAATCTGTCCAGACCGGCGTCTTGGGCCCCCGTGTTCCTTGGGCCGGGATTGTCTTCCCTATCCGCTTGCGCTTTCCCGAAAATCTTCCCCGCCTACAATGCCAGCCCTTCCCGCACTCCCCCAGGATTCCCACCATGTCCATGCTCGCTGAAATCAAGACCCGCATCACCGCCGCCATGAAGTCCGGCAACACCTTGGAGCGCGGCATTTTGAAAGTTGTGCTCGGCGATTTGCAGTCGAACGAAACGCGCAAAGGCGCGGCGCTGACGGTCGAGGAATGCGAGCTGACCGTGCGCAAAATCATCAAGGGCGTCAGCGAAACCATCGCCGTGACCGCCGACCCGGCCGCCAAGGCGACGCTGGAAGCGGAGAAGGCCATCATGGAGTCGCTGCTGCCCAAGGCCGCCTCCGCCGACGAAGTGCGCGCCGCACTGGCCCCGGTGGCCGATGCCATCCGTGCCGCCGGCAACGACGGCCAGGCCACCGGCGTCGCCATGAAGCACCTCAAAACGACCACCCTGGTGGTGGCCGGCCCGGTCGTGTCGGAAGTGGTCAAAAGCTTGCGGTTGAAATGATTAACCATTGATATTCAAAAGTTTGAAGCGCCGGACCGCCGGCGCTTTTTCATGGGTTTGGGTCTCTCGCAAAGCCTGTACCCAAAGATTTGGAGCCATTCCCTGCTTCCCGGGACCGAGGGTTTCCGACCCTCGCCGGTTTTCGGTTGTTTTTCGGATTTGTCGGCGTGCCCCGTTTTTGGCGTTCGTCCAGACGAGGGTCTGGAGACCCTCGGTCCCGGGAAATCCAGTTCATCCGCCAGCCCCGCTTTCCCTGCCCATCCGGTTCGCAACCGGTTGCCGCTTGCTATCCTACGCAGCTCCCTTTGCCCGCCTTCTTCTCCGCTTTTTCCATGTTTGAAACCATTCCCGCCGCCGCCCCCGACCCGATCCTTGGCCTGCAGGCCACTTTCAAGGCCGACCCCCGCGCCGGCAAGGTCAACCTGGCCATCGGCGTGTACTGCGATGCGCAGGGCAAAACCCTGTCGCTCAAGGCCGTGGTCGAGGCGGAAAAACGCCTGCTCGAAAAACACCCCGGCCACGGCTACCTGCCGATCGAAGGCTTGGCCGAATACGGCGCCGTCGTGCGCGAAATGCTGTTCGGCGCCGGCCACCCCCTGGTGAAAGACGGCCGGGCCATCACCGCCCAGTGCCCCGGCGGCACCGGCGCCCTGCGCGTGACCGCCGATTTGCTCGGCACCCACCGGAAGGGCGCCACCGTGTGGATCTCCGACCCGACCTGGCCCAACCACTTCGGCATTTTCCAAGGCGCGGGCCTCGCCACCAAGACCTACCGCTATTTTGACGCCGCCAGCAACAGCTTGAATCTCGCGGCGATGCTGGAAGATTTGAAGGCACTGAAGCCCGGCGACGCCGTCCTTCTGCATGGCTGCTGCCACAACCCGACCGGCGTCGATCCGACCGCCGCCCAGTGGAAGCAGATCGCCGAAGCCGTCAAGGCCGCCGGCGCCCTGCCGATCGTGGACTTCGCCTACCAGGGCTTCGGCGACGGCTTGGAAGAGGACGCCGCCGGCCTGCGCATCATTTTGGGCATCTGCCCGGAAGTCATCGTTTGCTCGTCCTTCTCCAAGAACTTCGGCCTGTACGGCGAGCGCGCCGGCGCCATGACCCTGGTCGCCGCCAACGCCGACATCGCCAACACCGCGCTCACCCAGGTGCGCATGGCCGTGCGCACCAACTACTCCAACCCGCCGGCCCATGGCGCGCGCGTGGTGGCCATGGTGCTAAGCAACCCCGAATTGAAGCAGATGTGGCAGGACGAACTGAAGCAGATGTGCGGCCGCATATTCGGTGTGCGCAAAGCCCTGCGCCAAGCCTTGGATCAGCGCGGCGTCAAACTGCACAAGGATGGCAACGCCTTCATCGAAACCCAGCGCGGCATGTTCACCATGAGCGGCCTGACCAAGGCGCAGGTTGAGCGTCTGCAGAAGGAATATGGCATCTTCATCGTCGGCTCGGGCCGCATCAATGTGGCCGGCATCACCGACGCCGTGCTGGTGCCGGTGGCCGACGCCATTGCGGCCGTGGTGAAGTGACGGGGGCGTAACCGCTGGGTTCCGCCTTTCCTCCCCATTACCCCGTCCTTGCTTTGAGTCCGCCACCATGCACGAAAACATCCCCGGCATCATCACCACCCTCACCTCGCGTTACAACGACCTGGCGGCCTCCTTGAAAATCAAGGAGAAATCCGTCCGCCTGAAGGAACTCGAAACCCTGATGGAAGCGATGGATTTCTGGAACAACCAGGAGCGTGCCAAAGAAGTGGTGGCTGAGTTGAAAAGCCTGAAATTGCGCGTGACTCCCGCGCAGAAGACCGCGGCCCACATCGAGGAATTGACGCTGCTCTGGGAGATGGGCTGCGAAGCCGGCGACGACGCCACCAAGGCCGAAGCCGATGCCATGATCACGCCCTTGCAGATCGAGTTGGACAAGTTGGAAACCTCCACCCTGCTTGGCGGCAAGTACGACCCCAACAACTGCTTCCTGACCCTGCAATCCGGTGCCGGCGGCACCGAGGCCGACGACTGGTGCGAAATGATGCACCGCATGTACATTTATTACTGCGAAAGCATGGGCTTCAAATTGACCGAAGTCGAAAAGAACAACGGCACCGAAGCCGGCCTCAAGGATGTGACCCTGTATGTCGAGGGCGAAATGGCCTATGGTTACCTGTCGGCCGAGCGCGGCACCCACCGCCTGGCCCGCGTCAGCCCCTTCAATGCGGAAGGCAAGCGCCAGACCAGTTTCTGCACGGTGGATGTGACGCCTGAATTTCCCGAGTCCGATGAAGACATCATCAATCCGCTGTTTCTGGAAACCATCCCCTTTGTGCGCGCCAGCGGCCCGGGCGGCCAGAACGTGAACAAGGTGGCCACCGCCATCCGCCTGGTGTACAAAACGCCGCAAATGACCGAGCCGATCATGGTGGTCTGTTCCGGCCAGCGCAAGCAGGAACAGAACAAGAAGCAGGCCATGTCGATCCTGACCGGCAAGCTGGAACTGATGGAAGAAGAACGCAAGCGCAATGAAAAAGACGCCGCCAGCGGCGGCGCCGTGCAGCGCGGCTGGGGTTCGCAGATCCGTTCGTACGTGTTCTACGACAACCGCGTCAAGGACCACCGCACCAATTACGAAGAGTCCAATCCGCCGGCCGTCTTGAACGGCCGCCTGCAGGGCTTTGTCGAGGCCGAACTGCGCCGCCGCGCCAACGAGCGCGCCTGAGATCGGTTTGAGAAACCGCCTTCCAAAGACCTGCGCAGGCAGGTCTTTTTTTGCATTGGCCGCAAGATGTCCTACTTCTGCGCA
>CANIYR010000026.1 GCA_947471825.1 Phycisphaeraceae bacterium
CGGCTGATGGTTTTCGGGTCGGTGTTCACCCTGGTGGCCCAGGCCTGCATGAACCTGGCGGTGGTCACGGTGATGATGCCGACCAAGGGCATCGCCTTGCCGTTCATTTCCAACGGCGGCACCGGTTGGGTGGTGACCGCTTTTGCCCTGGGTCTGGTGGCGGCCGTGGACCATGACAATCACTTGCGTGAAACAGCCAGGGAGTCCGCGGCCGAACCCGTCAAAGAGCCCGCCGAGGAGCGGACCCAAGCATGAAGCCCACAATTCTTTTTGCCGGCGGCGGCACCGGCGGGCACATTGTGCCCAATCTGGCGGTGGTGGACCGCCTGCTTGAAATGGGGGCGGAGTTTACCCCGCATTTCATGGTTAGTGCGCGGCCCATCGATGCCAAGGTGATGGAGGGCCGCGGCATCGCCTACACCCGGCTGACGGCCCAGCCACTCTCGCCGCATCCGCTGAAATTCGCATCTTTTGCCAGGAATTTGCTGGGCGGGGCCCGCTCCGATGCGTTGCGCGTCATGCGCGGGACGCAAGCCCGCGCGGTGGTCGCCACGGGCGGTTTTGTTTCCGCTCCGGTGGTGCTTGCGGCGCGCCAAGCCGGCATTCCGGTGGCGCTGGTTTCCCTGGATGCCGTGCCGGGCAAGGCCAACAAACTGGCTGCGCCCTTCGTTGCCGAGCACTTTTCAGCCTATCCGGTGCAGGGGGGCAAGACCCAGGTGGTCGGCCCGCTTTTGCGCAGCGGTGTGGTATCGCGCAAAAGCCCGGCACAGGCGCGCCAAGCATTGGGGCTGGATCCCGACAAGCCGGTTCTGCTGGTGTTCGGCGGCTCGCTGGGCGGCGGCACTGTCAACCAAGCCATGGTCGAGCTGGCCGGCCGCCAGTTGGTGCGCGAGGCCTTGGACGGCTGGCAGGTGCTGCACCTGACCGGCGAGGCCGACCTCTCCGCCAGCCGGGATGCGTGGGGGTGGTGCACCAAGGCGACCGGCCTGCCTGTGCGGGTGGAACCGTTCATCAACGGTCTGGCCGATGTGTGGGCCGCAACCAGTCTTGCCCTGTGCCGGGCCGGCGCCGGTAGCGTGGGCGAAGCATGGGCGGCACAGGTGCCGTGCGTGTTCATGCCCTACCCCTGGCACAAGGATCAGCACCAGAAATTCAATGCCGCACCCTTGGAAAAGGCCGGCGGCGCCATCGTGCTCACCGATTTGAAGGACACCCGGGCCAATGCCCGCCAGTTGGAGGAATTCCTGGTGCCGCTCCTGACCCGGCCCGAAAAGGTCGCGCAGATGCGCGCCGCTTTGGCGGCCCATCCGCCGGGCGACGGGGCGCAAAAGGTGGCCGAGTGGGCCGCCCGGTGGTTGTAGGGCGTTTTCGGCATGGGTGCAACAAATTTGGGCGCGCCCCTGTTCATCCCCGGCCAAGGCGGCTATATTATTGCCACGGCATATGTCAACCTTTTTGTCCCACCGTCTGGAATTAATATCTAAATAACGATGCGAACAGCTCTTATATCCGATGTCCATGGCAATCTAGAAGCTTTGCAGGTGGTGCTTGACGACATCGACAAGCGCCAAGTGGACCGCATCGTGTGTTTGGGCGACATTATTGGTTACGGTCCCAACCCGTGCGAGTGCCTCGACATGGTGATGGCCCGTTGCGATTACAGCATTTTGGGTAATCATGATTTTGCGGCCATCTATGAGCCTACCAACTTTAATGTGGCCGCCGAGCAGGCATCGTTCTGGACGCGTCGCCAGATTGAGCTTGATCCGGATGATGTCAAGCGCAAGGCGCGCATCGATTTTCTGGGCAAGTTGGCGGTCCGCAAGTGGGAGGGTGACGTGCTCTATGTTCACGCCTCGCCGCGCAAGCCGATCAACGAGTACATCTTCCCCGACGATGTGCACCACGCCACCAACAAGATGAAGAGCATTTTCGATTGCATTGAGACCCGCTGCTTCGTCGGCCACACCCACATGCAGGGCGTTTTCACCGACGAGCCCGATTTCTACCCGCCGGCCGAACTGGGCGGCTCCTACACCTGGAAGGCCGGCAAGAAGGCCATCATCAACCCCGGCTCGGTCGGCCAGCCCCGCGACCACGACCCGCGCGCCGCCTACGCCATCGCCGACGAGACCAAGGTTGACTTCGTGCGCATCGAGTACGACGTGCACGCCACGGCCCGCAAGATCAAGGGCGTCGCGGAATTGAACAATTTCCTGGGGTTGAGGTTGATGGACGGGCGGTGAGTTTGAAAACCAACGGACCCCGCGCGCGAGCGCGGGTTTTTTAATTTGTCAAGCATTTCTGCCCCTCACACCGGCAACCCCACCACCTCCGCCTTTACCGCCACCCCGTCCACCTCCACCGCCACCTGCGTGCCCGGCGCGTGCCTGCCCCATTTCACCACCGCCAAGGCCAGCGGCGTGGCGCCGAGCATCGGGGACATGGTCGAACCGGTGATTGCGCCAATCTGGCCGCCGCGCGGGGCGCTTTTGCGTTTTGTCTCGTCGCCTTCGAGCACCTGCGCGCCGGCCGCCGGCAACGCCTCGCATTTGAGGCCGGCCACCACGCGCTTGGGGTGGCCCATGTTGTGCATGCGGGCCACAGCCTCCTGGCCTGGGTAGCAGCCCTTGTTCAAATGCACGGCCTCGGCAAAGGTTTGCGCGCCGCATTCGGCCGGCAGCGAGTCGGGGCCGAAATCCAGGTGGAACAGCGCGTGGCCGGCCTCGATGCGGGCGGTGTTGAAGGCGTCCCAGCCGATCGGCCGGCCGCGCAGACCGTCGCGGCGCAGGTTGGCCGTTTCGGCGCTGATGGGCTGGGCGGGATCGAAGCCGGCGGCCTCCAGCATGGCGTGGAATAGGGGGACTTCGATGGCGGACGGCGCCCACACATGCAGGTTGGGCGTGCCGGTCTGGTCGTGACGGAACACGGCGCAGGTTTCCCCACCCAGCGGGATGTTTTGCGCCTGCCAAGGCTTCAGCTCGGCCAGGGTTTCCCCGCACAAAAGCGAGAGCAGGCGCGGGGCTGCCGGACCGGCCAGCGTGAAGCGCGACCAAGCGGCGCCGAGGTTTTCCGCGGCGCAATCCTCGGCGAACACGCGGTCGTTGATGATTTTTGCGAGGGTAACGGCGTCGGTGGCGTCGGTGTCGAGCCAGAGCGCGCCACCCAGGGCGAAGGCGGTGAAGTCGCAGCGGATGTGTCCCTCGCCACCCAGCACGAAGGCGCGGATGGCCCGGCCGTCCCCGGCTTCCACCAGGGGGGCGGCGACCTTGGATTTGCCAAGCGTGGCCAGCCCCGGGTTGCTGTCAAGAAATTTATTGCTCGCCAGCCGGTTGAGCAGGTCCATACGGTCGCGCCCGGTGACTTTCACAAGGCCCCGGTGCCCGCAGGGCAGGATGCCGGCGTGGCGGCGGATGGCGGCGTATTCCGCCTCCGGCGCGCCGAAGGTGTCGGGAAGCCAGGCGGCATCCGATCCCCAGGGGATGAGGTTGGCACCAAGGGAAGAGACGGCGTCGCGCAGGGTGGGCATGGGGGAATTCTAGGCTGCATCACCGCCGGGCCCGCGCCCGGGGCTCGTAGAATCCCCGCATGCCCCATCCGTTCGAATCCGTCATCGGCCATACCTTCCGTGATCCGGCGCTGCTTCAGGCCGCGCTGACCCATCCGTCGGCGGCTTCCGGCGGTTCTTCCTACGAGCGCATGGAGTTTTTGGGCGATTCGGTGCTGGGAATGGTGGTTTGCCAGGCGCTGTACGAGACATTCGGCGACCTGGCCGAGGGCGACCTGACCCAGATCAAAAGCGAGGTGGTCAGCCGCCGCACCTGCGCCGAAGTGGGGCAGACGTTGGGGCTCACCGGCCACATGGTGCTGGGCAAAGGCGTGGACGACGGCAAGGGCGTGCCCGGTTCGGTCGCCGCCGCCGGGCTTGAGGCGGTCATTTGCGCGCTGTATCTGGACGGCGGATTGGAACCTGCCCGAGCCTTCATCCTGCGCCATTTCAACGCCGCCATCGAACGCGCCGCGTCCACCGGCCACCGCAACAATTGGAAGGCCCTGCTCCAGCAGATGACGCAAAAGCATTTGAATCTGTCCCCGGTTTACCGCCTGGTCTGTGAACGGGGTCCGGACCATGCGCGAATGTTCGAGGTGCGGGCGGAGTTGGGCGTGCGGGTGTTCCCGCCGGCCGCCGCGCCCACCAAAAAACAGGCGGAGATGGCCGCCGCGTTGCATGCGCTGGTTGAATTGAAGGTGGCCAAGGCCGCCGACGGCAAGGTGTCGGTGCGCGATCTGGAGGAAGCGGGCAAAGAGGTGGCCAAAGCCTGGTGATGCCGTGCCGGCCCGCGGCTCCGCTTCCGCTGCCCGCTCTCCGCCCATGCATCGATCCGCCAGGCAGAACAGGGTGATGCCCCCATACTGGCAGGCATATGTGCCGACTGAAGGCAGTCCTGAGAGGAAACCGGGGCCAAAGGGGTGGAATTGGCGGCGCCTTCAGCCAAGTTGCGCAGTGGGGGCAGCGGACATGGGACATGCCGGCGATCGTAAGGCTCATGGCTTTGCCGGAAGATGATTCGGTGCGCGTGGCGGAGCGCAACCATCTCCGCCAGAGCATCGTGAATCGCCAATTGTCAGCTTATTTTTCGAGCCCCAATGCATTGTTGAGCGCGATCAGCGCGTACGCGGTCACCAGGCGCGGATCGGATTCCATCCAGTCATTCTTGGCATTGCTCCAGGAACCGTCGGCTTTCTGGAGGGCGGCGAGTTTGTCCACCAGGTCGTTTTGCCAATCCACTTTCTTGCCGTCGGCCAACTCCAGCTCCGCCGATCCCCAGGCATGCAAGGCCCGGGAGAAGGTCAGGTAGTAGTAGTACAGGCCGCGCTGGTGGTTGCCGCTTTTGAGGTCCACTTCCATGCCGGGATTGCCATCCAGGCTGTAGTTTTTTTTGATCCAACCCAGGGCGGCCTGCACGCGCTCGTCGTTGCGGTCAAGCCGCGCGTAAAGGTAGGACTTGAAGCCGGCGTAGGTCATGCTGCCGTAGGTGCGCAGGCCGGAGATGTTGCGGTTGCCGTTGGCGGCTTCGTCCATCAATTCCGGCGAAGCCTTCGACTCGGGAACGCCGAGCAGATTCTTTTTGGGATCGCCTGAAATGGTGGTGGAATAGATGAATCCACCGTCCCTGGCGATTTTTTCACCAAGCGCCTTGTTGGATGCTATGCCCTGGTTCTTCTGCAAAAAGACCAGTGCGCGTTTCATGGCCGGGCTGTCGCAGTCGGCGCCGGTGTCGTGCATGGCTTGCAGCATGAACTGGGTGTTGCTCATGTCCGGCCGGCTGTGCTTGCCGCCGTAGCCGGAGCCGCCGAAAAAGGGGTGGTCTTCGGTGACCGGGTTGCCGTTGGGGTCCTTCATCCCCGCCTGCCATTGGTGCGCAACCAGAAAATCCTGGCCGAGCTTGATGACCTGCGCCACCTTGGGGTCGTCCGACAGGCGCGAAAGCGCGCTCAGGCCGATGGCGGTGTTGTAGATCTGCAGCGCGCCTTCGCCGATTTCGCCGGTGGGTTTTGCTTTGGAAAGCAGGAAATCAACGCCCTTTTTCACGGCCGGGTCGGTGCGCGGCAGGCCTTGGTCAAGCAGCGCCGACAGTGCCAGGCCTGTTTGCCCGCAGACGCCGGGGTTTTGGCCTTCGCCTTTGGCGTCCGCCGCCCCCCAGCTTCCCTGGGGGTCTTGGGCGGCCTTGAGGAAGGCCACGCCCTTTTTGGCGCTTTCGCCGGCCTTGGCGGCATGGGCATCGTCCAATGCCAAGGCGGGGGAGGCCAGAAGGGCGATGGTCAGGAAGGCGGTGACGGGATGCGGGCGCATGGGAAAATCTCGAAAAAAGGCGTGGGGGACAGCCGGTTCATTCTATGCGCCGGCCATCCGGCATCCAAGCATGCAAATTTTGCGCGGAGCCTTTATGGCATTGCCGGATGCCGGACATTCAGTCATGCCGCAGTGCCACCACCGGGTCTTGCGCCGCCGCACGCAGGGCCGGGTACATGCCAAACAGGATGCCCACGCCCGTGGACACCGCGAAACTCACCAATACCGGCACCGGCTCAGGAATGGCCGGGTTGAGCCAGCCGACTTTGCCCGACAGCCAGGTGATGATGCCGCAGCCAAGCAAGCCTAGTGCCACGCCCAAGACGCCGCCGATGCCTGACAAGGTGGTGGTTTCAATGAGGAATTGCGCGCCGATCTGGCGGCGCGTGGCGCCCAGGGCGCGGCGGACGCCGATCTCGCGGGTGCGTTCGACCACCGAGGCCAGCATGATGTTCATGATGCCGATGCCACCGACCAGCAGCGACAAGCCGGCGATCAGCACCATCAGCACGGTGAAAATGCGGCGGGCGTGCTCCTTCTGGCGGATCAGTTCCATCGGCACGCGGATGTCCACATCCTTGGACGCGGCATGGGCGTAGTCCACCACCCGCCGGATGCGGCCGGTGACTTCGGACGGATCGGCGTTTTCGGGCACGCGCACGATCAGGCGCTCCACTTCCACCTGGTCGCCGGTGTCCGTGTTGGGGTCCATGCGCGCCCGCCCAAAGCGCGCGCGCGCGGTTTCAAGCGGCAAATAGGCGGCAAAATGCGTGGGTTCGCCGGCGGCTCGGCTGTCTGCCGACAGCACGCCCACCACCGAGAAGGATTGCCCGTCAATTTCAAAGCAGCCGCCAAGCGGGTCCTGGAGGGGGAAAAGTTGCGCCGCCAAGGCGTCACCCAGGACGGCCACGTTCTTAAGCATCCTGCCGTCTGTGTCGCACAGGAACCGCCCGCGTTCGAGCGTGATGGGCGTCACTTGGGGCAGCTCCGGCAAAGTGCCCCAAGCCTGCGCCTGCGGGAATTGCAGCGGCCCGCAGTAAACGAAGGATCCCACCCGCTGCATGGGAACGGCACGCTCAATGGGGCCGACCTCGGGCGTCAGGATGCGCAGCACATCCAGGTCAGTGAGCCCGTAGGCCGCAATGCGGCTGGCTTTCGAGGGTTCGTTGCCGTCGGGGGTGACGGATGAAAGCGGGGGTTTGACCGAGGTCAGCAGGATGTTGCGGGCCCCCAGAGCCTGGATGGAGGCGATTTCCGCCCGTTTGGATCCTTCCCCGTAGCCGGCCATGCAAACGACCGCCGCCACGCCGATGATGATGCCAAGGGCGGTCAAAAGCGACCGGGCGCGGTGGCGCCACAGGTTGTTCAGGCTGAGGCGGAAAAAATCAAGCAGCATGGGAAACCCCCGGAAGGGAGTCGGATTCCACCCGGCCGTCCCGCAAGCGCAGGACGCGTTGGCAGCGTTTGGCGATGCCCTCGTCATGGGTCACCATGATGAGGGTGCGGCCGGATGCGTGCAGTTGTTCGAACAGGGCGAGGATGCCGGCGCTGGCGGCCGAATCCAGGTTTCCGCATGGCTCGTCGGCCATCAAAATGGCCGGGTCCGTGACGATGGCCCGGGCGATGGCGGTGCGCTGCATCTGCCCGCCGGAGAGTTCACTCGGCAGGTGGGTCAGGCGCGTTTCCAGACCCACGCTGCGCAGCGCCGCCTCGGCCCGTGCGCGCCGCGCCGCCGCCGGAACGCCCTGGTAGAACAGCGGCACCTCGACATTCTCGCGGATGGTCAGTTGCGGGATGAGGTTGAAGGACTGGAACACGAAGCCGATTTGGCGGCCCCGCACCCGTGAAAGTTCGGTGTCATCCAGTTCCGCCACCTGCTGCCCGTGCAGTTCATAAGTGCCGGAGGTCGGCCGGTCCAGGCAGCCCAGGAGGTTCATGAGCGTGCTCTTGCCGCATCCCGACGGCCCCATGATGGCCAGGTACTGGCCGGCGGGGATGCCGAAGGACACACCCCGCAGCGCATGCACCGCGGGGGCGGTGCCGCGTTGGTAAGAGCGGGTGACGGATTGCAGGCGGGCGGCATACATGGGGTTATTTCACGATTTCATCGGGCAGGGGTGCGCGCAGCAGCACCCGTTCGCCGGGCTGCAGGCCGGAGGCGACCGCCGCGTACAGGCTGCCGGCCTGGGCGGTCTTGATTTCCCGGCGGCGCACCTTGCCGCCGCCTGCGTCCACCCAGCAATGGCGGACGGACCCCTCGGCAAACACCGCCTGCACGGGAATGGTCAGGGTGTCCTTCACCTCGCCGGTGGCCACGGTGCCCCGGCAGCTCATGCCGGGTTTGAGGTCGTTGTCAATGTCCTTGGGCAAATCCACCTTGACTTCGTATTCCGAAAGGAAGGCGTTGGACTGGTTGGCTTCCGCGGTGTCGGCCTTCTTGGTCACCTTGCCCATGTACAGGCGGCCCGGGCGGGCGCTGATGGCCACGGAAACATCCTGGCCGACCCTGATCCCTTCGACCTGCGCTTCGTGGATGCGCAGGTTGATGGCCATCTGGCTGGTGTCGGGCAGGGAGAGGAACTGTTGGCCGATCCACAGGGTGGCACCGGGGGCGATGCGCCGGCCCCAGCGGCTTTCGGCATAGATCACAATACCGTTCTGCGGTGCAAGGAGGGTCGAGTCCTTGATGGCGGATTGGATGGACAGAAGTTCGTTTTCGGTGAGTTGCAGCGTGTTGCGGTGGCCGTCCAGGGTGGTTTGGCACTGGGCCAGCTTGCTGGCGGTCTGTTTTTTGGCATGGGCGTTGTCGAGGGCGGCCTGTCCGATGGCCAGTTCCTTTTCGCGCCGCTCTTTCTTGCGGGTGAAATTCTCGTAAATATGGCCGGCGAGTTTGGCGGACTCCAGTTTTTCAACGGCGTTGAGCAGGGCGATGTCGCTTTTTTCAAGGTCCGACTGGCTGACGAACTGCTTGGAGAACAGGGCTTTGTTGTTGGCGTTTTCACGCTTGGCGATGTTCAACTCGCGCTGGGCGGTTTCAATGCCGAGGGTGAGGTCGCGGGTCTTCTGGATATCGGTGCCTTTTTCCCATTGCTCCAACTCGACCTTGGCGGCATCCCATTTGTCGGCGGTGGTTTTTTCCGTGTTGGCGCAATTTTCGCGTTCGATTTCCAGCGTCTGCTCCGCGGTTGCCAGCGCGGTGCGGGCCGCCGCGGCGGCCAATTTGAGCCGGTTTTCGCTTTCCACAAGCTCCTTGGTGTTAAGACGGCACACCACGTCGCCCTTTTTGACCACGGTGCCCTCCGGCACGACTTCCGCGATGGTGACCTGGTCGCGCCCGTTTGAGTTTTGCGGGAGGCCGATTTGGATTTCATGCTTGGCTTCCAGCCGGCCGGAGGCGATCACCTCCATGGGGAAACTGCGCTTGGCGACCACCGAGAAGTCTGCGGCCGGCAGAGGCAACCCCAGCGTGTTGGCGAAGGCGTTGCGCCAAACGAAGGCGGCAAATCCCAAGGCGGTCAGTGCGCACGCCGCAAAAATCAGGCGTTTTTTGGAGAAGGCGGGTTGGGTCATTGGGGGATTCCTTCAACGGCTTGCGGCAATGGCACCAGTTTGCCCGGCGGAACCCAGCGTCCCTGAGGGTCCACGCGGATCTGGCCGGTTTCATTGAGGTAGCGCAGGATGCTCAGACGCAGGTCGGTCAGGGCCTGGTCGCGGTTGTTGCGGGCGTCCAAGAGGTCGTTTTCGGCATCCAGAACCGGCCTGAAGCCCAGGTCGCGTTCCCTGAGTTTGGTCTGCTCCAGGCGGCGCTCGGCCAGTTGGATATTCTTCTCCTGCAAATCCAGCGTGATCCGCGAACGCTGGATGTTGCGGATGGCGCTGCGCACATTGGCTTCGATGGTGTCCACCGTTATCCCGTAGGCGCGGTTGGCCTGCTCGACGCCAATCAGGCTTTGGCGCAGGGCGGCTTCTTCTGGGATGCGGAAGAGCGGCAGGCTGTACTTGAGCCCGGCGTCATAGGAACTGGCACCCAGGAGCGGGGTGACGCCGCCGTAGCGTTTGGCCGGATCCGAGTTGAGGGAGGTGCCGCCGGAGAGCGTCAGGTCGCCGCGCAGGCCGTCACGAGCGATTTCGGCGCGTCGCGCCGCGTCATCCAACCGGTCGCGCGAGTTCTGCAGATCCAGCCGGCCGGCCTTGGTCTGGGCCAGCGCGCCGGCCAGTTCAAGGACCGGCACCGGCACCTGCATTTCGCCGGGGATGATGCCCAGGGCGGTGTCCAGTGGCAGGCCTAGGCGCACTTTCAGGCGGTCCAGCGCGTCGCGGTAGGCGTCCTCCGCGGCCGCCAGGCCGGCCTGCGCATTGCGGGCCTGCAACTCGGCATTGTCGGCGTCGATCGGCGCCGCGGATCCCGCGGTGACCAGTGCGCGCAGGCGGCGGTTGGACTGGTCGAGGCTTTCCAGGCGTTTTTTCTGGTTTTCAATGGCTTTCTGGTTTTGCAGCAGCCTGAAGTAAACGCCCGAGAAATCCACCATGAGGCCGCGCCGGAAGGTCTCGAAATCACGGGCCGCATAGACCAGGTTGCGCTCGCCTTGGATGAGCGACTCCTGGGCGATCCGTCCGCTGCCGCGCATGAGCGGCATGCTGAGGGCCAGCCTCAGCCGGGTGTTTTGCGCGTCGGAAAAAGCCGAGTTGGCGCTGCTTTGCGCAAGGTAGGAGGTGAAGGAGGAAAGTGCCGAGACCGAGGCCTCGCCGCCCCCGGGCAGCCTCTGCGCGACGCCCAATTCCCCGATGAGGTTGGCGGCGGTGTCGTGGTCGCCGGCCTCCGGCGTGCCGGACAGGTTGGTGCCGACATCGGCGAAGAACCGGGGGCCCCATGCCCGGCGTTCGACCACCAGCGCAAGGGCGGTGATCATCAGGTTCTCTTTGGCGGTGCGGTATTCGGGGGCGGATGCGATGGCCTGCGCCAAGAGCCCGTTCAAGTCCAGATCCTTGGGTTTGGCCGCGGCGGCGGCGGGGCCGCCGGGCGGATTGCCGGCCGGGCCGGTGTCGGTCCGGGCCTCCAGATCCGCAACACCGGGGTTGCCGGTGCCCGGTGTTTTATCCCAGGCGCTTTCGCGGGTGCGGCCGGTGTAGGACAACAAGGGTGCCAAAGGCTCGGGATCATCCAAATCCGGCTGGTGCAGGGTCTCCGCTTGGCGCTCGCGGATCATGGCCCCGACCTCGTCATCCAAAAAATGCAGGCGCGAATCGGCGGCGCAGCCGGTGGCGGAGACCAAAGCCAGAAGCAGCAGGTTGCGCAGGGGGGGCATGGCGGTGCGGACGGGGCGAAAGGGGTGGCCGCAAAGGATAGGGCCGGGGTGGCCTGCCTGCCCGCCATCACGGGATGGACGGCTTGCCCGCTTCGGCCGCGGCGGCGGGTTTTCGGAACGGCGCATCCGGGTTGAAGTTCATTTTTTGCACCGAATCGAGGCCGAAGGCGCATTCTCCGAGCACCGGGGAGACGCCGGTGACGCGGCCATCCTTGATGGCGCGCAGATCCAGTCCCAGGCTGTTGTCGGAGTCGTCGAAGAAAAAGCGGACCGGGTTGGCGGCCGGCTTGGCGTCGGGTTTTGGCGCGCCGGAGAAATGGCAGCGGAGTATGCGGTCAAGCGGAATGTCCACCGTGCCCAATTCGGTCTTGACGGACGCCTTGCCGCCCGTGACGGCGAGTATCCTGCCCTGGAGGACATCCTGATTGGCCAGCACCACGGAGTCCTTGCCGTCCGCCGGGACGGTTGCCGCCGGGGCGTTGGCGGCCGGCATGCGCCCGTCCCAAGGCAAAAGGTTCAGGCGTTCGACGGTCAGGGGCGCCCCGCCGCAGGCCAGTGAAAGCCCCTTGGCTTTTGGAAACGGTCCGTTCAAATGCAGCGTGCCGACTTTCTCGCCATCGGCCAGCAGTGTCACATTCTTGGTCTTCGCATCCGCCAGGATGGACAGGCTCAGTTTTTTTTCGCCGGCCGGCAACCGGTAAGACGCCAGATAGCGTGTGCTTGAGGAGGCGGCCCCATTGACGTTGGTCCCGGTGTTTTGCTGCGCCTGGACGAGGCCGCCGCGCCGGAAGGTCAGCGACAGTTGGTTCCATTCACCGGCCCCCTGTTCGCCGGCAAACAGCCGGATGTTGAAGGCTTGGTTGCCTTCGCAGGCGGTGCGGGGCACCTGGACATTCAGGCGGAACAGTTCCGGCCATGCGACCTGGCGCGCGGCGGATTCGCCGGCCGGCAGAACGGCTTTGCTGCCGGCTTTGGATGGTCCTTTGCCGCCTTCCAGCGCCGTCCAGTCCGTCATTTTTTCCAGCAGATCGGTGGTGTTGTGTTCATGGTTCTTGAAAAAGGCCAGATCCCGGATGGCCGCGCACGGGAGGGCAACCTGGCCTGCGAAAGCGGTTTTGAGGGTGATTTTTTCAGCGGAAAACGCCACCCAAGCGGCTTGGAAGGCATCGCCGTTTTGCAGGGTGACCAACACATCCGCATCCGCCGCAGGCGGCAAGGCGCGGCCCAGTTCGATGCTGTCGAGCCGGTTGTGCTTGAAAACGAACGGCGCGGCACCGTCTTCGTAGAGCCATGCCACGCCGTTTTCCGGCGTGAAGGAAAGCATCCGGCCGTAGAAAGCGTCCTTGTTGCCCATCCGGATGCAGTCGGCGAATCCCTCGGCGCAGGCCCGCGGCGCCGGGGCGGCCGCGCCATCGTTGCCGCTCAGCTGCATGCGCAAGCCGGGCTGGCCGCCGATGCCGCCACCCAGGATGATTGGGCCCCCCGCTTGGACGTTGCCCCCGAACCGGAAAACTTGGACTTGGGCATTGCCGCCGGGCAAGACCACCGCCCCTTCGGCTTCTTTTTTGTTTTTTTTCTCAGGCTGGTTCACCGCGGCGGATTGCGCCGGGGCCAAAGGCGTCGCCGGTGCGGGCCCGGGTGTGGGTGCCGGGATCGCGCCGTCGGGCAGATCCAGCGCGGCCCAAGCGGGGGCGGCCGCCACGCTGGAGCAGATGCAGACGAGCAGCGGGACGAGGTGTTTTTTTGTCATATGCCAAGGGAGTAGGAGGTGTTTGGGAAGCGGCATGCCCCGTCTGTTGCTGCGTCATTTTGTCATTGGAGAACACCAGGCTTTGCCGATTTTTTTTCAACACACCGACCGGATCCGCATCTGCTTCACCGTGCTGCCGGATACGTTTCTGCAAGCGCCGCAGGCAAGTCGGGGTATTTGAAATGAAATCCTGCGGCTTCAGCCCGGGCCGGACGGGCCCGGCAACTGGTCAGCACCAGATCGGCGTTGCTGCCGATCGCCCAGCAGGCCATGCGCAGGGCCATGGCCGGCAGGGGGGGCGCCCACGGCCGGCCGAAGTGGCGGCGGGTCGCCCGCATGAATTCGGCGTGGGTCGGCGGTTCAGGCGTGCAGGCGTTGTAGGGACCCTTCCAAGAGCTGTTTGCCAGTGCCTCTGCGGTCATGCGGACCATGTCATCCACATGGATCCATGGAAATGATTGCCGCCCGCATCCCGCCGATCCGCCCAAGCCCAACCGGGTAGTGCGCGCGATGAAGGGCATGGCGCCGCCGTCCGCGCCGACCACCATCCCCGGTCTCAGGATCACCTGCCGCCAGGGCGGGGCTGGATTGAGCGCACCCTCCCACAGACGGCAGATATCCGCCAAAAAGCCCGTGCCTGCAGGCATTTCTTCGGTGCAGATTCGGTCTCCCCGGTCGCCATACCAGCCGACGGCGGAAAACTGTACCCATACCGGAGGCGGATGTCCCCCGCTTCTTTCCAGGGACTCCACGGCGTCCCTCAGAACACGCACCGAATCCACCCTTGAAGAAATGATTTCGGCCATGTTGGCTTGCGTGGGGCGGCAGGCGATGTTCTTGCCGGTCAGGTTGACGATGCCATCGGCATTGCGCAGGGCATCCTGCCAAGGGGCCAGCGTGCGGCCGTCCCAAGCCAAGGCTTTGCCGGGACCCTTCCACTTGGCGGGACAGCGGGTCAGCACGATGACTTGGTGGTCCGCCCGATCCAGTGCGCAGGCCAGTTGCCTCCCAAGAAAACCATTTCCACCGGCCAGGATGTAGGTTGGCATGGGGGTAGCATAACCTTCCCGAGAGTGGTTCAGATTTGCCTCAACCGATGACAATAAATCCGGCTTTCATGCCAGACCGGGTCAGCCCCTGTTTAAATCATGGCTGACCGGGTGGGGCATGCCATACGCCCCGAATTGTGGCTTTTTATTTTCACTCTTTCCCTTGGTGGGTTGCCGCCCAGTAGCCCCAAGCCATCGCGCCCCCTATCCCGACAGTCATGATCCCCAAGGCTCCCCAGACCGAGGGCCAGCCGACCGACACAGCCACGCCCATTAGCGAGCACCCGGCGGCACATAGGCACAGGATGCCGACGGTGACCCTGACCGAAAAGTGCCGGCGCAGAAGATGGTGAAGATGCAGGGCGTCGGGGGTCATGATTGGCTTGCCATGCAGCTTGCGCCGCAAGATGGCCAACGCTGTGTCGGCGACCGGCACGCCAAAGACCACCACCACGCCAAAACTCTGCAGGAAGCACAGGCCTGGCCTGCCTTGGGGGGCGCTGGAAGCCAGCAAGAGGGCTTGCGCGGCGATCAGATTGCCTTGCAGCAGGCTGCCGGCATCCCCCATGAAGATACGCGCAGGGAACCAGTTCCATTTGAGGTAGCCCAGGTTTGCACCGAAGGTCGCCGCCGACAGCAGCAGGGCCAGCTTTGCGTAGGCGTCTTCCGGGTTGCGGCCCAAAATCGAGATCGCGATGGCTGCGCAGCCCAATTGGGCAACTGAAGATAGGGATGCGCAAAGTCCATCCAGTCCGTCGATCAGGTTCATGGCGTTGGTGGCGCCCAAAACCAAGGCGACCGAACCGGCGGCCGAAACGGCATGCACCATGAAATCAGGCGGATCGCTCAATCCCCCAACAATCAGGATGTCGCGTGCCAGCATGGATGATCCGGGCAGGAACCACAACACCGCGGCCGTCAACAACTGACCG
>CANIYR010000027.1 GCA_947471825.1 Phycisphaeraceae bacterium
ACCGTGGGCGCGGCCTGGATGAGCGACACGTTGCCTTCGCGCTCCAGGCGCTCCTGGATCACATCCATGTGCAGCATGCCCAAAAAGCCGCAGCGGAAGCCGGAGCCCAAAGCCTCGGAATTGGTCGGCTCGAAGGTGAACGAGGCGTCATTGATGCGCAGGCGGGCGATGGCGTCGCGCAGTTCGTCAAACTCGGTGTCGCCGGAGGGGTAGAAATCGCAGAACACCATGGGTGCCGGGTTTTGATAGCCGGGCAGGGCTTCGGCGGCGGGGCGCAGGTCGGAGGTGATGGTGTCGCCGATGTGCACGTCTTCGAGGGTCTTGATCTGGGCCACCATGTAGCCCACGTCGCCGGCTTCGAAAGGTTCGTCCAGCGCCACCATGGTCGGGCGGAACTTGCCCAGCTCGGTGATGTGCCAGGTGCGGCCGCCCTTCATCATGAGCACGCGGTCGCCTTTTTTCATGCGGCCGGACATCACGCGGAAATACACGATGACGCCGCGGTAGTCGTCGTACTTGGCGTCGAAGATCAGGGCTTTCAATTCGCCGTCGGGGTCGCCCACCGGTGCGCGCATGCGGGAGCAGATGGCATCCAGCAGTTCGGTCACGCCGATGCCGGATTTGCCGCTGGTGAAAATGCATTCTTCGGCCGGCAGGCCCAGCACGTCCTCGGTTTCCATGGCGCGCCGCTCGGGCTCCGCCGATGGCAGGTCAATTTTGTTGATGACCGGAATGATGTCGAGGTTGGCATCCACCGCCTTGTACAGGTTGGCCACCGTCTGGGCCTCGACGCCCTGGGTGGCGTCCACCAAAAGCAGCGCGCCCTCGCAGGCGGCCATGGCGCGGCTCACCTCGTAGTGGAAATCCACATGGCCCGGAGTGTCAATGAAATTGAGTTCGTACTCCTGGCCCTTGTAAACGTGGACCACCGACACGGCCGCGGATTTGATGGTGATGCCGCGTTCGCGCTCCAGGTCCATAGAGTCCAGCATCTGGTCCTGCATCTTGCGCTGTTCAACGGCATTGGTGCGCTGAAGCAGGCGGTCGGCCAGGGTGCTTTTGCCATGGTCGATGTGGGCGATGATGCAGAAGTTGCGGATGAAAGGGTTGGCGGGCATGGGGGGGAAATTCTAGGGCAAGCCGCCGCTCAATGCGTGTCATCGAGACTGCGCCCGGTTTTCTTGACTTGGAGCGTCAGGATGGCCGTCAGCCCCTCCCCGGGTGGGGACTCCAAGACCAATGTGCCACCGTGCTCCTCGGCGATTTTCTTGGCCACCGGCAGGCCAAGGCCCGTGCCAGCATAGCCTTTGGTCGACTGAAAGGCGGTGAAGGGATTGGATCGGATGGCCTCCGGCAGGCCCGGCCCGTTGTCAGTGACGCGGATGGAGACGTTATCCTTGCCGGGTTCGTAACGGGCCGACAAGGTGACCTGCCCGTTGGCCGGTGGCACCGCATCCAATGCATTGGAAAGCAGGTTGAGCAGGGCTTGGTGAATGCCCTGCAGTTCAAAGGGGATGGGCGGCACGCCGGGCGAGCATTTGATGATCAGGCGGCAGTTGCGGGTCTGGAAGCGCGGGGTCAACAGGGCGGCCAAATCGCCCAGAAGGCTCTGCAGGGAATACAGTCCCATTTCAGGCTGGCGCTGCTTGGAGAACTGCAGCATGTTCATCGCCAGTCTGTAGAAACGGTCGTGGCTGCGGGAGACGATGTCCCATCCGTTCATGAGCAATTCCGGGGAATCCTTGCGCATCCCCATTTCCACCAGGTCCGAGCCGCTTTTCATCGCCTGCAGCATGTTCTTGATCGAGTGCGACAGCGAGGCCACCGCCTCGCCCACGGCCATCAGCCGCGCGGCTTCCACCCGCTCCTGGATCAGGCGCAGGTTGTTGAGGGCGAGGCCAATCTGAACGCCAATGGCCGTCATCAGCATCAACTGGTCTCGGGTGAAGGAATAATTCCTTTTGGCCGAGTCCAATTCAAGGATGCCAAGCATCAAACCCTGGTGCTGGATCGGCACGGCAATGACCGACCGCAGGCTCATCGCCTGAATGGAGTCGCCTTCGGCAAAACGCGGATCGGTCATGGCAGACACCGACAAAACGGCTTCCTGCTTGGCGAGCACCCACTGGGCCACCGACTGGGAAAACAGGATCGGACGGCCCGGGACCGGCAGTGCGCCGTTCACGCGGATGGCCGCCGGAAGCAGTTCGGAGGCGATGTTGCCAGGCTCCTTCAGCAGCAGGATGAACCCTTGGTCGGCGGTGAAATGCTTGAACAGCAGATCCATGGTGCTGGCGAGCAGCATCTCGCGGTTTTCGGCCAGGCCCGCCAGGTTCACCATCCGGTAGATGATGTCAATCTGCTGATGGGCCGCTTCGCTGGGGCTTGGCCATGCCATGACCAGCGAGTCGCTGCCGGCGGCGGATGCGGTGGCCTCGATTTGCGCATCCATTTCGGATTCGCTCCCCGCCCGCAGCATCAAATCCAACGGATTGACGACCTCGGCAGGGCCGTAAGCCAGCACGGTCTGGCCGGCTTGGATGCGGTCGCCGGGGTGGAGCAGCGCGGGATGATTGGATGTCACCGCACCCTCGTTCACATAAGTGCCGTTGACCGAACCCAGGTCGCGCAAAAACCACTGGCCCTGGCCGTCAGGCGTCAATTCGGCATGCCGGCGCGACAGGCCCATGTCGGTGAGCGGGATCGACTCCGACGACCGGCCGATCATCTGCGGTTCGTCGTCGGGCAGCGTGAAACGCTTGCCTTTGTCCGGACCTTGGATGACGGTGAGCATGAGCATGGAGGGATTCTAGGGTGAAAAAAGGGGGGGCAAGGGCGTCGGGTCTGTGCTTACCGGTGGCTTGGCGGTTGGGTGCGGGCTTTGCGAAACGATTCAGTCCCGCCATCAACCAAGCAAAAACGCCCGGCATACAACCGGGCGTTTCCTTGGATTTACATTTTCGCCCGCCTTATCCGCTGCAACCCTCTGTTCCGCAGCAGGAAGAGTGTTCGGTGGCCGCCATCAGCCGCATCTTCCAAAACGCCAGTTGCGTCTCAAAACCGGTCATTCCGCCGTTGCCGGCGCTCTGGTAGCGCTTGACCACGTTTTCGGCACCCAGCCAGCCGTACAGATCTTCGCCGCAAACCTGGGGTAAGTTGTACTTGGCGCAGGCGGCGTTGAAATCGGCGAGGGAAAGTTTCTTCAGCTCGAATAGCTGCTTCTCATCGCACAGGTGCACCAGATAGCCGACCACCTGGTGTCCGGTGCGGAAAGGGATGCCCTTGGCCACCAGGTATTCGGCCAGGCCCGTGGCGTCCAGGTAACCGCGCGCCAGGGTGGGGGCGATCTTGTCTTCACGGAAAGAGGCGGTGCCGACCAGGCCGGCGGCCATGTCCAGGCTGTCGCAAACCGAATCATAGGCGGCGAACAGGTGCTTCTTGTCCTCCTGCAAATCGCGGTTGTAGCCGATGGTGATGCCCTTGCACATGGTCAAAAGCGCGATGAGCGAACCGTAGGCCTGGCCCGACTTGCCGCGGATGAGTTCCAGCATGTCCGGGTTGCGTTTCTGCGGCATCATCGAGGAGCCGGTGGTGTAATCGTTGCCCATCGCGATGAACGAGAACTCGGTCGATGCGTAGATGATCCATTGCTCGGCGAAGCGCGAGAGCCACATGGCGGCCATGGCAAGCGTCCAGGCGGTGTCCAGGGCGGCGTCTCGGCTGGCGGTGCCGTCCAAGCTGTTCTTGCCGGTGGCTGAAAACCCCAGTTCTCCGGTGGTGTGGTCGCGGTCCAGGGGCAGGCAGGAGCCGGCGATGGCGCCGCTGCCCAGGGGGTTTTCGTCGGAAAGTTGCCCAAGCAGGTGCGCACGGTGGGCGCAGCGGTCAAAAGCATCCGCCCAAGCCAGAAGCTCCGCGCCGGCCACGATGGGCTGGGCGCGCTGCAAGTGGGTGTAGGAGGGCATCACCACCGTGCCGCAGCGGTCGGCCATGTCCACGAAGGCGCTGACCAGGGCGAAGAACTTCTTCTGCAACTCCTGCTCGGCCTCGCGGCACCACAGGCGCAGGTCAAGGGCGACCTGGTCGTTGCGGCTGCGGCCGGTGTGCAATTTGCGGCCGGCATCGCCGGTCTTGGCGACCAGCGCCGCCTCGACGCACATGTGGACATCTTCCAGTTCGATTTTCCAACCTTCCCAAGCGTCACCTTGGGCGGTGATTTCGGCTTCGATTTCATCGAGCCCGGCCAGGATGGCGTCACGGTCGGCCGCGGTGATGATGGACTGCGCCGCCAGCATGCGGGCCTGCGCGCGCGACCCCATGATGTCGTGCTTGTAGAGCCGCTTGTCGTAGTCAAGCGAAGAGACAAAGCGGGCGGCCAGCGGGTTGGTTTCGGAGCCGCTGCTCTTGGCGTGCTCCCAGGGTTTGTGGGACATGGAAACCTTCGGGATGGGGGAATGCGTGGCCCGGGATTGTACCGCCTTGCCCCTACAACTCCCGGTTGTCCAAAAGCCGCGTGGTGCCGCAGCGGGCGGTGATCAGCGCCACGCTTTGGCCCGGCACAAGCGTTTCCGCCGGGGCCAGGGTTTGGCGGTCGCGCAGCGTGGCGTAGTCAATGGCCAAGGCGTGCGCGACCAGGGTGCGCACCATGGCGTCCTCCAGCACGGCGGCGCTTGTTTCGCCAGATTGGGCCAGTTTTTCGCAGGCATCCAATGCGCGGGAGATGCCGAGCGCCCGCAGGCGCTCATTCGGGCTCAGATAACGGTTGCGGCTGCTCTTGGCCAGTCCGTCGGCCTCGCGCACGATCGGGTGGGGCAGGATGCGCGTGGGCAGCATCAGGTCGACATTCATGGCTTCAATGATGCGCAACTGCTGGTAATCCTTCATGCCGAACACCGCAACCTCCGGCAAGGTGAGCGCCAGCAGTTTGGCCACCACCCGGCAGACCCCGGCAAAGTGGCCGGGACGGACCGGCCCCTCCAAATCCTTGGCCAAATCCGGCACTTCGATTTTCACTTCGGTGGCGTTTGGCGGATACATGGTCGCCACCTCGGGCAAAAACACCGCATCCACGCCGGCTTCGCGGCAACGGGCCAGGTCATCCTCGACCGGGCGGGGGTATTTGTGGAAATCCTCATGGGGTCCGAATTGCATGGGATTGACGAAAATGGTCAGCCACACATGGCCGGCATGTTTTTTGCCTTCCAGCGCCAGGGCGATGTGCCCCTCGTGCAGGGCACCCATGGTCGGCACCAAAGCCAGCGTCTGTCCGGCACGCCGGATGGCGGCGCGGGCGGCACGTGTTTCTTCGGCGCAGCGGAGGATGAACATTTTACGCCCCGACCGCCACCAGTTTCGGACGGGCCACCACCACAACTTCAGTCAGTTCGTCGCTCACGTCCTCGCCTTCGCGGATCAGGCGGGCGGAATTGAAAATGACGATGAGGTCGAGGATGCCGTGGGCCAGCGCGGCCACCAGCGGATTGAGCAAGTTGGCGGCCAGCAGCACCAGCATCAGCAGAATGTAGATACCGACCAGGATCAGGTTCTGGCGGATCACGCTGATGGTGCTCTTGGACAGGCGGATCAGGAAGGGGATGCGGTTGAGGTTGTTGTTCATGAGCGCGATGGAGGCCGAGTGGATGGCCACATCGCTGCCAGCGGCGCCCATGGCGATGGACACATCGCCGGCGGCCAGGGCCGGTCCGTCGTTCACGCCGTCGCCGACCACCGCCACGGTGTAACCCTGCGCCTGCAGGGATTCGACCAGTTTCAACTTGTCGCCGGGCAGGGCTTCGGCTTCGAAATGGGTCACCTTGACTTCGGCGGCCACGCGCTTGGCCGGGCCCATGCGGTCGCCGGTGATCATCACGCGGCGGCGAACGCCCAAGCCTTCCAGTTCCTCCATCGCCGGCGCGGAGGTGGGGCGCACGGTGTCGGCCAGGGCCAGGACGCCCATGAGCGCGCCGCCGGAGGCGACAAACAGCAGGGAAAGCCCCTCAAGGTCATCGGTCTTCACGGCGGAGCAATCCACGCCGCGTTCCTCAAGGAAAGCCTGGCGGCCGACCAGGATTTCAACGCCAAGGGCCGTGGCGGCCATGCCCTTGCCCGGGATTTCCTCGTACTTCTCGCTGGCCTCCGGCGCGATGTTGGCTTTGGCGGCCACGGACAAAACGGCGCGGGCCACCGGGTGGCGCGAGTCTTTTTCGGCGGTCACGGCGGCCTTGAGCAGGTCGGCGGCGGCGATGCCGTCGGCCGGGCGCAGGCGCACAACCGACAGCTCGCCGCGGGTCAGGGTGCCGGTTTTGTCGAAAACAATGGCGTTGATGCGCCGGGCCACTTCAAGGTCGGAAACACTCTTGACCAAAACCCCCAGGCGTGCGGCGGCGGACAGGGCCGCGACCATGGCGGTCGGCCCGGCGATCACGATGGCCGACGGGCAGGCGATCAAAAGCAAGCTGGTGACTTTGTCCCAATCTTCGGTGAAGAAATACACCATGAAGGCAATCATCAGCACCGATGGCGTGTAAAAGGCGGCATACTGCTCCAGCACGCGCACCACAGCCGGCTTGGTTTCGGCGGCCTGCAGGATCAGTTTCTGCACCTGGCCCAGGGTGGAATCCGAGCCGGCGCGGGTCACTTCGATTTCCAAGCGCCCGGTTTCGTTGATGGTGCCGGAAAACACCTCGTCGTTGAGGTTTTTTTCCACCGGCAGCGATTCGCCGGTGATGTTGGCCTGGTTCACCGTGCTTTGGCCGGCACGCACAAAGCCGTCGGCCGGAATGTTCTCGCCGGGGCGGACCAGGACGCGGTCGCCGGGCTTGAGGTCCTTGGCTTCCGACTCGATTTCCTGGCCATTGAGAAGCAGCGTGGCGCGGGTGGGGGTGATGCGGATGAGGGACTCGATCGTGCGGCGGGCGCCGACCGCGCTGCGGTCCTCGATGAAGGAGGCGATCAGCATGAAGAAGGCCACGGAACCGGCAATGACATAACTGGCATTGGCAAAGGCGACGATGAAGGCCAAAGCGATCAACACTTCCATGTGCGCCCCGCGCGCCTTGCCGGATGCCTTGCCGCCGTTCATGATGCCTTTGGCCGCATCCCACAGGATTGGGGCACCCAAAAGAATTGCCGCGATAACGCCGATGAAAGCGCTTTGCACATTGGGCAGATCATGGCCGGGATTGTTGGGGTCCGGCTCACCGCCGGCGAACAGGCCGCGCGTGATGAGCGAAGCGAGAAGCAGCATGCCGCCAAACAGGCAGGCTGCGATCTTGAGGTTGATCTTGCGTTCGTCGGAAGTGACGGCGGCGGCATCGGGGGAAATTTGCGTGGTCATGGAAAAATGAATGGGGGATTGACTCAATTGGTGGAAACGCCGGCCTTGTCCGCGCGTTCCTTGCGCAGCTTGTCATCCACTTTGCCCGCCGTTTCCAGGTCGCGGCCGGTCTCGATGGTCAGTCGGTCCACCGGCACAAAAAAGGTTTCCACCGTGGGCGACATGAAAACCTTCTCGCGGACGCTTTGCCAGCGGCGGGTTTTGAAGATGACCGGGTTTTCGCGGTATTGCGCCAGTTGCGTCTTGAAGGCGTTGGCTTCGGCGTACAGGCTTTGCACGGAACTGGTGCGGTAGGTGTCAGCCTCCTGCATCAGCGTTCGCACGCGTCCTTCGATGCGTTCGCCGGAACGGCTGAAGCCCGGCATCCGCACCGCATCGAGTGCGGCCAGCAGTTGGGTGCGCGCCGCAGCCAAGTCTTGGGCCGGGGCGCCCTCGGTCACGGCCTTGGTGTAGACGGCGGCCGGTTCGGTCACGGTGGGGCCGGCCATGGCCAACGTTTCAAACGAACGGGCCAGTTCGGCACGCACCGCCTCGGCCAACGGACTGTCCGTGCCTTCACGCAGACTGGCCAATTCCTCAAGTGAAATCAGGTCATGCAACGCTTCTTGGGCCCCGCCTGCGGCATCGCCCAAAACACGGGTGGCATATTTGGCCGCATCATCCAAATTTTTATCCTCCTCGGTTTTGGCATCCGAAACCTTTTTAAAGGCATCGCGCGTCGGCAGGGGGGCGTAGTCGTCCAGGATGTCCACCGACTTGATTTCAATGCCGGAGTTCCCCGGCAAGGCGGCCTGCGCCATCAGTTGGATGCTTTCCGCAAGGCCGGCGCGGGCCAGCACTTTGTCGGTCGTCAATTTGGCCGCCGCATGCACCATGGCCCGCTCGACGGCCACCCGCACCAAAAGGTCGCCGCGCTCGCGGTCGCCGACCTCCGTGACAAAGTTCTTGATGCTGCCGGAACGCACTTCCCAGGACGCCTTGCAGGCGACATGCACCAGACCGGCATCCGAAGTCACCAGCGACCCGTCCTTGGCCGGATTGAGCGTGGGATGGCGCCTGGCAAGCTCATCGGGCTTCAAAGCGCGCTCTTCATCCAAAATTTGCGGCATGAAGGCGTCCTTCACCTGCACTTCGCGCTGGGCGGTGGGCACGCGCACCAAGCGCTCCAGCGGAAAAGGCCAGCCGAAATGCCAAGTACCGGGCTCGTATTCCTGCGGGGCGCCGTTGTGATCGGTGACCACGCTGCCCAAAAGCAGGCGCACGGCCTTTTCCTGGGGTTTGACACTGAAACAGCCGCTGAACGCGTAAACGCCCAGCATGACGGCCATCGCCAATTTCAGGATGAAAAAGGAGGTTTGCAGCGCGTCGGCCAGCGATTGTTGGGCCGGATCAAGCGCTGCGCGATCCAACTCGGTGCTTTCAGCCGAAACCATCGGGGTGGTGGGGGGATTCATTTCTTGTTCACCTCCGCCGGGGTGACCACGGGTCCGTCCAAGAGCATGCGTTCCAGCGAGGCCTTCTGTGCATCAAGCAGGAATTTGGTGTTTTGACCGTAGATTTTCTCAATGGCTTCGGTCTGGCGCAGAAAGACGGCGAAGTCCGGATCCTGGGCAAAGGTTGAATAGACCTTGGCCGCCTCGGCATCGCCTTGCGCGCGAATTTCCTCGGCTCGGCGGTTGGCGAATGCCATGATGCTGGTGGACACGCTGTCGGCCTGGGTTTTGATGTTGCCGGCCTTGCGGGCGCCTTGGTTGCGCAATTCATCGGCCACGCCTTTGCGGGCGGCGCTCATGCCATCAAGCACCTTGGCATTGGTGCTGGCGGCAAACTGCAGGCGGCGAACCGAAACCTGGGTCACTTCGATGCCGTAATCCTGGATGGTGCGTTCATTGAGTTTGGCGCGGATGTCCTTTTCGGCTTGGGCCAACTTCATTTTGGAGGGATCCGCGTTGACCAGCTGCTCAAACCCATACTGGTTGATGATGATGGCTTGGATATCGCGGGTTTTGGTGACCAGCTCGTGGTCGGCCTTGTCAAGCGACTGCAGCGACCTGTAGAACTGGGTTGGATCGCTGATGCGCCATTGCACCGAGAGACTCAGCAAGACATTGAATCCCCCATTGGCAGGCAGTTCTTCCACCGGCGTTTCCACCATCCGCAGGCCGGCCGGATAGGTGTGGTAACTTTGAAAGGGCCAAGGCGCCTTGAACTTGAGCCCGGCATCCTGCGTGCCCTGGTAATTTTGGGAAATATTGCCGAAAGTCGTCACCACCACGATTTGGTCGTAAGGGACGGTGAAAGTGACCATGTAGCAGGCGAAAATCGCCACGAGGGCAACGGCGAGCAGGAGGCTGAATAGACGGTTCATGGGAATGGGGAATGAGGGGTACGAAGTATGAAATGCGGAGACTTACCTGCCGCCGCCCAAAATGTCACCGCCACCGGAGCCGTCTTGCAGTTGAAGGCGGACCGAACCGGTGGAATGTTCGCCGCCAATCCCATGGTCAATCACCATCTTGGGGCGGTCCGCCATGGTGGCGGCCATGGCATCCAGCACGCGCCGCTGGCGGAAATAACCGGGGGCGGCGCGGTAGGCTTGCAACATCGCGTCAAAGCGTTTGGCCTTGCCGAACTCTTCCCCCGCACGGCTCCAACGACTGGCGCGCGCGGCATAAAGCGCGTCGGCCGCCTGGCCGCCGGCCCGTTCCATCAATGCTTCCACCCGGGCGCGGGCAGAAACCATCTCCGGGTTTTCGGTTTGGCCTGCGGCATGCGCGGCATCCACGGCCTGGGTGTAGGCTTTGATGGCCTGTCCCAACTGCTCCGCCTTTTCAGGCGATCCGGCCGCATCGGTCAGGGTGACCACCTGCTGGCGGACGGCTTGCTTGACCTGTGTCTCCGCTTCTTGGCGGGCATTGGCTTTTTCAAGGAAAGCGGCGGCCACTGTCTGGGGCGGGCGCAGTCCGGCCAATGAAATTTCAAGCACATCCAAGCCGAGTTTTTTCCGCTTCGCGGCAGCGGCGATGCGATCTTTGAGCGCTGCGGCGGCCAGATGGCGTCCATCCCCCAGCAAATCATCGGTGGTGTGGGTCGCAAAATAATGCGCGACTTCCTGGGTGGCTATCGCCTCCAGAATCTGGGTGGGATTTTCGGCTGACAGAAGGTAATCCTGAAGGTTTGCGCCATCCATGCGGTAGAGCACGGCGATATCGGCGGACATCACCTCGCCGGGTGCCGTCATCAACAATTCCTCCTTGATCCCCGACTCATCTTTGCCGGTCCACAGGATGGTGGCCACCTCATTGGCCTCCTTGGTGCGCGCCTTCTTGGCTTCAATCTCCCTGTCGGAATCAAAGGGATGGCCGGCAATGACCAGCCGCTGCACACGGTCCACCTCGAAAGAACGCACTTGGGAAAACGGCCACGGCGCTTTGAAATACAGGCCGGGGCCGCACACCCTGCCCAGTTTGCCGTTGTTGACGATGACCGCCCGCTCATGCGGGGCCACGATGAACAGGCAGGATGCGCCAAGCACCAGGAGCGCGGTCAAAGCTGACAAAGGCAAAAACGCCTTGGAAAGCAACTGAAAAAACCACGAAGAGGAAACTTCAAAGCCGAACTGGTAGCGCAGTGTTTCGCTGAGCAGGCGCCCCAATGACTCCGGACCGGACAGCCAGCCCAAAAGGCGGCTGTCGAAGGCCGGACGCGGCAATTCACCCGCTTTGCGCGGGCTGTACATGCCAAAAAGGAAAACCACCACGGTTTCCAGCCCTTGCACCACCATCAGGGCGGGAATGACGCAGGCTGCCCAGGCAAGGGCTTTGGGTTGGTGTCCCCAAATGGCCAATGTCCAGGCCAATGCGAGCAGAATGCCCATGCCGCTCACCGCAAGAAGCAATGATGCGCCGCCGCGCAGTATCTGCCATTGTTTCTGGCGGGTCATACCGGCCACATAGCGGGCCAGGAAAAAGGATGCGAGCACAATCAAACCCAAGCCAAGCAAAACCAGCACGGGATTGGCGGCTTGGGAGCCTTGGGTGCCTTCGGTGATGCGCCGCACATGTTCGACGGCATCGGCTTCGTTGAGGGAAAGCAATTCCCGCTTGGCTGCGTAGCACGCGTAGGCTCCCAAGGCGATCTGGAACAAGGCCATGAACAGGCTGACGCCGGCAAACCCAAACTTTTGAAGCCGTGCCAGGCGGCGGCGCACTTCCGCCAAGCTGGCCTCCTCAAACATGCCTTGGCCATCCTGGGCACCGGTGAGGGCGCGCGTCTCCAGCAATTCAGCATGTTCCTTGTGAAGCTGGCCGAGATAAATCTGAATGACGGCCCAAGCCGGCAGGCCGAGGGCGGCAGCCCATGCGGTGGTCAGGATCGCTTCGGCAATGTTGACGGTGCCATCAACCCCTGTGTGGCGGGCATAAACCCCGATCAGTGCCAGAAGCACCGCAAGGATGAATTGAACCACCATGCCGATCAAGCCGACATTGGCTGCTTTGGCGTAAGTTTGACTATCCTGTTGAGCCATTTGATAATGAAAAAGGTGAGGGGAAATGGACCAATTTTAAGATTGTATGAGTATATAAGGAATCCGGCATTGGTTTGGCGTCGGCCAAGGGTGGCGGCCGCACACAAAAATCCAAATCCGCTACACTTCCGCCCCAATCAGCACGGCCGCGTGCCAGAGTGGTCAAATGGAGCGGATTGCAAATCCGTTGCGCAAGCTTCGTGAGTTCGAATCTCACCGCGGCCTCTAACCCCGAGAAATCGGGGTTTTTCGTTGTTTCCACCTTGATTCCGATGTTTTGTGCATGGCTCGGCCAAAACGGGCGAAAGCATGGAAGGGCAACAAAGTGCACTTTTTGACCCCTCGGGGCATGGCGAAACCGACACCAGCCCGACACCCAATCGGCCCTTTCGGCTGGTGAAAATGGCGCGCGGAAAGGGCTTCGGGTGATTCACGCCGGAGAGGGCGGCCGGGATGGCGGCCGGCGGTCGACCGCATCGCGGTAAAAGTGAATCGACAGAGATGTGTTGGCGTCGATCGATCCGAGCGTGATTCTTATCACGCCTCATTTGCGGCATGGACTTCGCTGGCCCTGAGCGCCGACGTACGGACCTCGCCGCGCAGGTCCGCCGGCTCCAAGACTTCGATCAGCCCGCCCCAAGCCAGCACCTCGCGGGCGACCATGAAGGTGGCGGAGGTCTCGAACGCCACTGTCAGGCGGCCTTGGTCGTCCATGCTGCGAGCCTCCTTCGGGTGCCAGACGGTTTCCATCCCGGCGTCGGTGCCCTCTTTGGTGAAGCGCAGGCGGACTTTTTTCTTGGGGCCGGTGGTGGGGTAGCCCAGCACGGTGTCGCCAAGGTACGCGTCAAGGTTGAAGTTCACCGGCACCTCGAAACGGTTGTCGGTCACATCCGTCTCCACCATGCGCAGCACATGGAAAGCGCGAGGCTGGCCGCTTTGGTGGTCATGCCCCAACAGGTGCCATTTGCGGTCGAGGATGAGCAGGGCATAGGGCGCCACTTCGCGGATGGATGTCTGGCCGGTCTTGCCGGTGCGGTAGGTGATCCTGAGCGTGCAGCGGCTGTCGATTGCACTGCCGATGTCGCGCCAGACCGATTCGGGAATGGGCTTCACATTCTTGGGGCCGGGGAAGCGGATGTGGCCGACCAGGGCCTCGTAGCGCGCGCGCACCTGCGGCGGCAGGCGGGCGACCAGTTGGTCGAAAAAGGCCGACATCGGCGCGTGCAGCGGCGTGCCCTCGAATTGGATCAGGGCGCGCCGGGAAAGCAGGATGCCCAGCGCATCCTTCTGTTTCATGACGAAATCCATGTTGATGCGGTCCATCGGCAACTGCGTCTTGCGCGTGTAGCGCCAGGAGTTCTGGCCCCGGTCGTAGTGCAGCGGCATGCCGTAGTCCTGCATCTTTTCCAGCGTGCGGCGGATGGTTTTGTCCGAGCAGGGCGTGTAACGGCCGAGCAGGTGCTGGTTGACTTCCTTGCATAACTGGGAAACGCTGTAGGCGTAGGTGTCCTTGTGCTCGAAGGCATTGCCCAGATTCAGGCGCTTGTCGAGCAGCGCGTGGATGTGCTCCATGCGCGCCACATCGGCATCGTTGAGTTTCTTGGATTCAACCTTGGAATGTTCCTTGCGCGGCTTGCTTTTTTTGGCCGGGGACGGATTTGCTTTCGCCATGGGGGTCTCCTGCCGGCAAGTATGGCGTATTTCGGTCGGCAGGGGTAACTTTTTCTTCTGTTCGGGTCAATGGCTCCGTTTGGCGGACAACCGGTGGAACGCCGACAGGAACGCCACCTTGGCCTCCTCCGGCGGGCGTGGCGGGGCGAAGTGGCCGGCATCCAGCGGCGGCTCCGCCCAATCCCCGGGCGACATCAGGTGCTTGGCTTCCAGCGCGAGCAAATCGTTGTCGGCGGCGTGGACTTCGCGCGGCATGGGCCAGGGTAGGCCGAAAGCCTCGGCCACCGCGTGCTGGATGCGGTCCTCGATCTCGGCAAAAGCCGGCAACTGGCGCTTGACCGGCCGCACGCAGTCGCCCACATAGGCTTCGCTCACGTCGTGCAAGAGGCCCCACATCGCCAGGTCGTGGTGGCCGGGGTGGCGCCGCTCCAGCAAGTCGGCCACCCGCACCGAATGGTCGCCGACCGAGTAAAACAGGCGGGTCATGCCGTTGAAGCGGCATTGCATCGAGAGGCCGTGGGCGGCGTCCTCGATGCGGATGTCCGCCGCCCTGGGCTCCAGCACATTGAAGTGCCGGCCGCTGAAGGTCTGCACATGGCAGGCGGCGGTGGCGGGGGAGGATGCGGCGGCGGGCGGAGGGGTTTTGTTCATGCGGGGATGATGGGGGGCGGGGGTGGACAAAGCGTGTCTTGGCGGTCGGGTTTGCAGATGTACTGAGAAAATGGATAATTCGAACATGGAAATCATTGGGCAATCACCATATGCAGCCATGTATGTGGAAGCCAGAAAAAATCCTCTTTCGCCTCATTGGCCAAAGTTGCAGGGCGGGATATTGGCGATCTGTCGCTCTGTCGCTAGAAAATCAATAATAGATCCGGAAGATTTGGCGCAGACTGTTTTCACAGAAGTGTGGGAGCAAGATGAATTTGATCCAAAGTTGTCTTGGAATGCTTGGATCACGCAATTGGCAAAGTGGCGGCTGAAAGACATGTTGCGAAAGAAAAACACAGTGGAGATGCCAGCGGACGAGAATGGCACGCATATGGGGGAGTTAAAGGCAGATCCAAAGTCGGCGGCATTGTCACGCGGA
>CANIYR010000028.1 GCA_947471825.1 Phycisphaeraceae bacterium
ATGGTGCCGGATCCGGCGGGCATGGCCGAAGATGACCTCAGGCGGTACGACAGCGAAGCTTCGGCGCAGTTCGCGCTTGAAATCAAGGGCGGCTGGCTGGACAAGCTGGACATCACCGTCGGCCAGACGCGCCTGAATCTGCCGGCGGAAGCCTTGGGCGCGGCGGCCAAGTGAGAAGAAGAGGGTCTTGGCTACGCGGACAGACTAAACTTTCCGCATGAAAATCGCCATGCCCAACCGCTTGCTCGCGCCGGCTCTGCTGCTGGCCGCCGTGTCAGGCGCATCCGCCCGGGCGGCGGACGCCGCGCCATCGGTTTGGGAAACGCCGGAAGGGGCGGCGTTGCAAAAGGCCCTCGACCAGGCCAAATACCAGTTCACCGACCAGGTGCGCGCCGCCTACCTCGCCATGGTCCGCGCCGAAACCGACCGCGCGCTGGCCGCCGAAGGCAAGACGCCGCCGCCCGAGTTCATGGCCTGGGTCAAAAAAGATCCGCTGATCGAGGCCACCGTCTACGGCACGCGCCCGCAGGCCGACCGCATCCTGCTTGAACTCTGCGCACTGTGGCTCGATATCGGAGCCAAAAAGAGCGCCACCTACAAACAGTTGCTGCTGGCCGCCGCCGTGGTGTGCGCCGATGACGGCCCCAAGGCGGACATCTCGCCGCGCAAGCCGATGACGCTGGCCATTCCCCAAGCGCCCATGCCGGCCAACACCGAAGCCACCGACCGCCCCTTGGATGACAACGACCATGTCATCAACTGGATGAAGGCGAACCCGATCGAATCCCAGGTCCAGGAAGGTTTCAAGCGGGTGGTGGAACCGGCCGAATTCGAGATCGATCCGAAAAACCGCTTCAAGAAACCCGTTCTCAAGAAACCGGCCACGGTGAAAAAAGAAGCAAACATGGTGATGCGCAAGCA
Organism: Phycisphaeraceae bacterium; assembly: GCA_947471825.1. Lineage (GTDB taxonomy): Bacteria > Planctomycetota > Phycisphaerae > Phycisphaerales > Phycisphaeraceae > CANIYR01. Next base: position 922 of record CANIYR010000028.1, read on the forward strand.
TGCCGCAAGCCCCAAGGAAGTGATCATGGACACCGTGTACCGCAACCGGTTCAACGAGTACATGCAAGCCAAGGGTTCCAGGCTGGCCCTGCACACCGGCACCATGGATTTCAGCGATGTCACCGAAAGCCCCGAAAAGATGAAGGTGTTCCTGGCTGACATGGCCGTTTTCACCAACGCCTACGCAGCCAAGGGCTTTTACCCGGCCAAACGCGACCCGCTGCCGTCGGCCGCCGAGACTTGCGTTTTCCTCATCAGGAATGACGAATTCAAATTTCCCTCCACATTCAAGGGGAAATGGCCGCAGTTTCCGCTGGCTTCCGCGCCCTGGCCGGTGCTCACGCCGCTGATTGAAAACCGCCTGCCGCTGCGCGAAGCCGAGGACATCTGGCAGGAATTTGGCAAGCATGGCAACAACGCCTTCACCGAAACCCTGCGCGATGCCGCCGAATGGAAACCGCCACCCTTCGGCGCCGGCTCATGGCAGGCCGCCCGCCGCGACAACCCGGCTGATCCATTGGTGCCGATTGGCATGGATGTGGCCCTGGGCAAGCCCGCCATGCAGGCCAAAAACGCCGAATACGGCTTCATGAGCCATGCGGAAATCCGCTTTGATTCCCAAAAGAATTACTACACCCTGACCGAAGGCGCATGGGCGCCCGGCTACCCGGCCCGCTGGGTGTCCGGCTGGCCCTTCGGCGCCAACCCGCAGACCGGCATGGTTCCCTTGGAATACCGCGCCGGCATCGTGCACGCGGTCAACTTCAATACCGGGAACTATCTGGACTCGGCAATGGCACTCAACCTGTGGAGCCGGCTGCCGGAGGATCTGCGCCAAAAAAACGGGTTCGCCCTGCTCACCGGCGCCATGCGCCAAAATCCGTACAACCTGCAGGTGGCCGATGCGATGGGCGCGCAACTGGACACGCCACGCAAGTTGATGGAGGCAATCACCGCGCTGGAAGGCGCGCTGCAGGGCGCCCATCGGCTGGGCTGCCCGCCGGCCATCGGCCATCTGGGCCGGTGGATGGGCCGATTCGCATCGTTGCCCGTGCCGGCCGACATGGCCGAAGCCCGAAAAATACACGATTTTCTCAAACTTAAAAAACACCCCGACAGCGCACTCATGCTGCGTTACCAGGCCGCCTCCAGCACCGCCAAGGAGGCGCAAACATCGGTGGACAAGAGCCTGGCCGCCCATGTGGCCGGAGTACGCACCCCGGCCGCCTGCCAGAAAATGGCCAAGGATCTGCTCGCCACGGCCGGCACCATCGCCGACACGGCCAAGAAGGAAGCCTGGCTCAGGGACATGCAGGCCACCCTCAACGGGCATGAGGATTACCTGATGCCGGTGCCGGTCCCCAACACTTACGCGCAAACGACATCGGCCGGCGGCCAACCGCCTCCGGTGGTGGTCCAGAAAATCATGCTGGACGAAACGGCCAAGGCGGTTGCCGACGCCCTCAAACAGGATCTCAAATCGGAAGAGGAAAGGCGGAAGGGCTTTTTTGAAAAACAGGTTGCGGCCTTGAGAAAACACGCGGCCGGGAAACGCGATCCGCTGGCTTGCCAGACCATGGCCTGCCAAATCACCGCCATGGCCGCACAAATCAAGGATTCGCCATCGCGCATCCGATGGTCCAAGGAACTGGGCGCGGCCATCGAAGGCAACGATGCCTACCTTTCCCTCGTGCCATTGGGCAAGGACAAGAATGCGCAGCAATTCGCCGACAAAATCCTCAATGACGAATCGGCCACGGCCATAGCCGCCATCCGCAATGCGACGCCGGAGATGGATGAAAAACGCTGGGGCAAACCGCTGGCCGAACTCCATGCCCGGTTCAAGCAGTACGTCTTCAACCCGCGCACCCCCGAGATGTGCGACCAGATGGAAAAACTGGTCGCCGGTCTCGCCGGCCAGATCAAGGACGAGCCTATGCGCAGGAAATGGCTGATGGACCTGTGCAAGGCCATCCACGGCAACGAGAACTACCGCACCAAGAACGGCCTGACCACGGTGACAAACCACGACAAGACCGCCGACACCCTGGTCAAACTGCTCGAAGCCATGTCAGGCAAAGGCAAGCCCAATCCCGCCAAATAGGGTCACCCCACATCCGCCAATCCCAATGAATCGCCGTGGGCGCGCATCAGAATGGTGCGCAGCACCTTCCACTGCGCCGTGGCCAGCGCGGGATCCTGTTCGGTGATGGCGGCCGCGTCGCGGCGGGCCAGGTTGAGCAGTTCAAGGTCGCGGGGGAATTCCGCCACCCGCAGGCCTGCCGCGCCGTGCTGGCGCGAACCCAGGACTTCGCCCATGCCGCGCAGTTCAAAGTCTTTTTCGGCGATTTTGAAGCCGTCGGCGGTTCCCACGATGGCGTCCATGCGCGCCTGCGAATCCTCGGTCACGGTGTCGGCTATCAGGATGCAAAGCGGGGTGGCCGGCGTTTGGCCGCGGCCCACCCGGCCGCGCAACTGGTGCAATTGCGACAGGCCGAAACGCTCGGCGTGTTCAATCACCATCACGGTGGCCTCCGGCACATCCACACCCACTTCAATCACCGTGGTGGCCACCAGCGCTTGGGCTTCCCCGGATCGGAAACGGCGCATGGCCTCCTCGCGCTCGGCGCGCGGCATCTGGCCGTGCATGGTGGCGATGGGGAACCCGGCAAGCGGGCCGTCGGCCAATTCCCTGGCATGGGTGTTCACGCTTTTGAGCACTTTCATGTCGGGCGCGCCTTCGCCGCCCAAATCCTGCGCATCCTCCACCGCCGGCACCACCACATAGGCGCGCTCGCCGCGCGCCAGGCGCTCCCGCACATGGGCGTAGACCTGCGGAGCCATCGACGGTTGCACGCACTTGGTCACCACCGGCGTGCGGCCGGGTGGCAACTGGTCGATGGTGGAAACATCCAAATCGCCGAACAGGGTGACAGCCAGGGTGCGCGGAATGGGTGTGGCGGTCATCACCAGGTGATGCGGCACGCGCTGGCGGCCGAGTTCGTCGGTCCCGGCTTCGTTGCGGGCGCGGAAGGAGGCCCGCTGATGGACGCCAAAACGGTGCTGCTCGTCGATCACCGCCACCGCCAGGTCCCTGAACACGACCTCGGCGCCGGCCAGCGCCTGGGTGCCGATGACGATGTCGGCTTCGCCGGACTCGATCTGCGCCAAGAGCGCCTTGCGGGCGCGCGTGCCGGCCGCGGTGGTGCCGCCGGACAGCAGGACCAGGCGGATGCCGGAACCCTCCAGCATCCGCGACATGGATGAGAAATGCTGCTCCGCCAGGACCTGGGTGGGCGCCATGACCAGCGCCTGTTTGCCGTGGGCCACCGCCGCCAGCATCGCATACAGGGCGATCACCGTTTTGCCGGAGCCCACATCCCCCTGCACCAGCCGGTTCATGGGTTCGCCCCGGGCCAGATCGACGGCCATTTCGGCGATCACCCGCTCCTGCGCACCGGTCAACGCAAAGGGAAAACGCGCACGGATCGCCTTGTCCATGCCCGCATCAAGCGGCAGGGGTGTGGCGGCCTGCGCACGCTTCACAAACATGCGCTTCACGGCAATGCCCAGTTGCAGTAGCAACAATTCATTCCAAGCCAGGCGGCGCCGGGCGGCCTTGGCTTCCCCGGCATCGGCGGGTTGGTGCGCAAAACGGAAGGCCTGCTCAAGCGCGGGCATGGCATGGTGGGCCAAAAGCGACGCCGGCACAGGATCCGGCAGCTTCCCGGCCAAGGCGTCAAGCGCCTGCGCCATCAATTTTTCAATCGATTCGGGCGGCAAACCCTCGGTCGCCGGATACACGGGTCGCTGGCGCGCTGCGCCGGAATTGGGCATTTTTTCCGGCGCGGCCTTGTCCAGTTTCTTCAGTTGCGGCCCGGCCAGTTGCGGGTAGCCGTTGAAGGAACCGACCTTGCCCTGCACCCAGACCAGATCGCCCGGGCGCACCTGTTCCTGCATCCAATGCGCATTGAAAAAACTCAGATTCAGCGTGCCGGTGCCATCCTCGATGACCACTTCAAAGCGGCCTTTTTTACCGAAACCGCCGGCTGCGACCCAGCGGGTTTTGGCCACCGTGCCGGTCAGCGCGGATTCCGTGCCTTTGGCCAGGTCTTTGATGCAGACCAAGCCGGTGTGGTCCTCATAACGCACCGGCAGATGCTTGATGAGATCCCCCAGGGTGCGGATTTCCAGACGGGCCAGCGCCTTGGCCTTGACATCCCCGACACCCTTGAGGGCGGTTACCGGCGAAGCGGGAGTGAGGGTTTCGGCGGGCATGGCGCAAAGTGTACGGATTATTTACGGATTTCGTGGCATGAAAAAACGGCCCATGAATGGACCGTTTTTGGAATGGATGCATTTGGGCAATCAAGCGCTGGCAGCGGCCTTGGCGGCGACCGACTTGAGGTAAGCGCGGCGACGCAGCGGCTTGGTGATCAGGCCGGACTTGATGGCCTTGGTCGAAGCCTTGACGCGGACGACCGAGCCGTCTTCATTCAGCATGCTGACGGTCTGGATGTTGGGCATGAAGGTGCGCTTGGTCTTGCTGGTGACCTTGGTGCCGACGCCACCCAAGTACTTGGCCTTGCCGCGGATGCAGTAGGTGTTGCCAACGGTGGTGCGGCGGCCGGTGAATTCGCAGATACGGGGCATGGGAACCTCGGGCAGTAAAAAGTGGGAGAAATCGCAATGGAATGCGAAGGGCCGAATATTGTACCATCTGTTCTTAAAAAGGCAAGCGCGGGTATTTTGAACAAGGGAGGCCGCCTGCCAAACAACTTGCATCCAGCCGCATCACTCCCCCACCCGTTCGAACCGGGGCACCTTTCGGCCTTGATGCTCGACCTGCTGGACAAACATGGCCAGCGGCCTCACCCACAGCCCGCAGTCACCGTACAGGGCCTGATAGACCACCAAAACCTCTTGGGTTTCGGAATGACGGGCCGTGCCGATGACGCGGTAAGGCTGGCCCTTGAAATGGCGGTAGGCGCCTGGCGGCGGAGCGGCAGGAAGGGATTGCATGGGATTATTTTCCTTCCGGACGGCTTGCGGTGATCCGTCCGGCCGTGCGCGCCTTGGCGGGGCCGCGGTGCTCGGGTGAAATGGATGGCAGTTCCCATAATAATCCGCTGCGGCGCCAAGCGATGCCATCGGCCATCTGACGCCGGCGCTCGGCAGCCCAATCCGCGAGCAATCGGTTCAGTTCCGCCGGCGCGAAGGCTTCGGGGTCGTAGCCTTCTGCCCATGCCAGCATTTCAGGATCGGCGTTCTCGGGGTCGTCCAAGGCGCCGACCAGCTCCATATGGCCGCCGGCCCCGCCGCAATCCTCCATGGGCCCGTTGCGGGCGCCGGCCTCGCACACGGGAACGGCGCCGGATGACTTGGCCGGAAGGATGGCCATCACCTCGATATCGTGGACCCACTGGTCCTCGACGTCATATTCATACACCAATGAGCCGGGGGCCGCGGGGCACACTTCGCCAAGCCGCAGTTCATGGGCATTCAATCCTTCATCGAGGCCGAACATCGGATCCGACGCGTACCGGACGCGCCCCCCACCCTTGAGGACGAACTGGTAAAGGTGGCTGTTGTACCAACCGAAAGCGAGTTGCAAAACCTCATGCAAATCCGCCAATGTCAGGTCGCTGGGAACGGCCAACCGGCGCCAAGGGTTCGGGGTGATGCCCTCGATGGCCACGCGCAGCACATGCACGCCGGATAAAGCTGGGACGGATGATTGGGGGTGCATCATGGACGGAGAAAAGCAGGGTGGGAAAACTTTGCGAACGGCGCAGGATAGCAGGCCGCCGGACTCCGCTACTCCAGGGCCTTCAACTCTTTTTCCGACAATTCGGGCGCGATGACCCCCAAAAGGGCGGCGGCCTTGACGCGCAACTCCAGTGCGCCATCCTGATCGCCGCTTTGCAATGCCGCATTGGCCGCACGCTTGAGCAGCACGGCCTTGGACACCACGGCGCGGTTACAAAGAAGGGGTATGCATTCTTGGGCGAGCCGCTTCATCATGTCCTGCCGGATGGCTGCGTCATCCACCGGCAAATCAAGGACCTTCGCCTCAAGGCCGACTTCCGGCCTCGCCCCCAAGCGCAAAACCGCGCTTTTTTCGTAGGCAACAGCCTTGCTTTCAGGGTCGCCCTGCGGAAGGATGAACTCCACCGCCAAACGGCCGGAAGCCTGCCACCATTCATCGGTGTACGCCGCCTCATGCTTCTCCGGGACTTCGCGCTCACGGGGCGTGTGATTGAGATCCATGGCCAAATCGGCGGCCGCATCCCGCCATTGGGCGACCTGCGCATTGCATGACCGCCAGCGCGCACATTCGGCGCAACGGCAATTCAGGGCATGCCCGCCGGTGGCCGCCCGCGCCGCATCACAACCCCATTGGGCCTGGCGCTGCCTGGCGATGGCATAGTCCAATTTGAGCCGTGCCGTGTCATACGCCGGATTGGGTTCGGCGCGCACCGTCTCCCACGCCCATGTCCCGGCGTCGGAACGCGTCCTGCGCCGTCCGGCTTCCAATGCGTTGATTTTGACCTTGATTTCCCACGGGTCGCCGGCACCGGTGCGCACCGATGACAGGGCGCCCGACAACTCGGCCGCCGGCACGCGTTCCCCTTCCACCACCCAGGCCAACCGGGGTTCGCTGCCGCGGCGCAAATCACGCAGCAATGCCTCCTCTTTTTGGCGAATGCGCGCGGACATGCCGCGTCCGCCACGGCACACCATCAGGGCCGCACCCGGCCGGCCATGGGCGCCAAGATCCTCGGCATGCCTGATGATGGCATCCTCCAAACCGGCTTTGGCGGATGCCTGCATGGGATCCTGGCGCAAGGCTTCCCGATAAGCGGATATGGCACCGCCCCATTCGGCATTCCGGGTTGCGGCCAGCCCCTGGTCCACAGCCTTGGCGGCTGCTTGGCGGCGCATGGCCAGCTCATCGCCCAAAGCCAGGCCAAAGGGGACGCCGGGCCATTCAGCGACGGCTTTGGCATGAAGGGCATGCGCCTCACCCACATGCCCGGCCTGCAGCGCCACACGCGCTTGCGCGATGGCCAAACGCGCGCCAGCCATGCTTTCCCGGGCCTGCGCCAACCCGATGCGGGCTGGCAGATGCAGGGCATTGCCGGCCAAAACACGGTGCCACGCCTGCTCGGCAACATCCCACTGTTTTCCGGAGACGGCATGCTGCGCGGCTTCCCAATCGGATTTTTCATGCGGTTTCTGCGAAAAAAAAGCCAATGCAGTGCGCGCCTTGGCATGCCCGGGCGCCCATTTCAAGGATTCTTCCAACTGCCTGCGCACATCCTCCATGCTGCCGCGGTCCGCCATCTTGCAAGCCCGCGAAAAACAGTCGTCAGCCGCCGCCGCCGCCGCCCGCGCAAGCAATTGCAAGGGCCGGTCCCAGGACGGGTCGAGCGCTGCGGCCTCGCGCACCTGGGCCAAGGCCGCCAAGCCGTTGCCGCCGGCCATCAACCGCTCGGCCGCCTCGCAGCATGCGCCGGACTTGGCGCGCACCCAATTGGCCTTGAACCGCGGTGTGCGCAAGGCGGCGGGAGACTCTGCCACGGCCGCGGAATAGTGGGCCGCAGCCGCCGTGTAATCACCGCGGGCAAAGGCGGCATCGCCTTCATCTTCTTCATGCGGAACTCCGGCGGCCGGCAAAGCGCAGGCGCAAATGGCAACCCAAGACGCGGCGGCAAGAAAAAGCGGGCGCATGACAGGGATGATAGGCGCCGCAACGCCGGACTGGAATCACATCGCGCCAAAAAATAAGGCCCTCCCGCAAGCGGGAGGGCCTTATTTTTATCTGAAAAGGGGCTTAGGCCTTGACTGCCGCAGCGGCGGCTTTGGCCTTGGCGGCGAAAGCGGTGCGCTTGTTGGCCTTCTCGCGGCGCGGGCTCAGGGTTGCGGGCTTGGTCTTGGGGGCGTCCTGCACCAGCTGCAGCACGCAGAGATCGGTGCCGTCACCCAAGCGGTGCTTGGCGAGCTTGATGATGCGGGTGTAACCACCCACGCGGTTCTTCATGGCCGGTCCAATGACATCGAACAAATGCTTAGACACGGTCGGGGCTGCGGTCATTTCACCGAACTTGTTGCGGGTAACGGATTCATCGCGGTCATTCTTGACCATTGGCTTGTCCCAGCCCAGGCCCGCGACGGCGCGGCGGCGGTCTGCCAAAGTGCCCTTCTTGGCGGCGGTGATCAAACGCTCGACATAAGGCTTGACGGCCTTGGCCTTGGGGATGGTGGTGGTGATTTCACCATGGGTGAAAAGCGCCATCGCCATGTTGGCGAACATTGCCAAACGGTGATTGGTTTTGCGACCGAGCGTGCGACCGTGTACGTTGTGCCTCATGAGAATTCTCCTGTTTTGAAAGGCTTTTCTGCGAAGCGGGCAGAAGAGCGTGTTCACTCCCGGAACCACCCGAAAGGGTTTTATCCGGGGGGCGGCGGATCGCTTTTGAAAGCGGCCTGCCGTCATGCCTGCGACGCGCAGGCGGGGCACCGAAGGCCCCAGTACGATTGAAAAATCGCCCCTTCCTGAATCAGGAAGGGGCGACATTGTAACTTAAATTTTGACCTTCTGCCGGCATTAAGACAACATTAGGCGGGCAATTCCATGCCGATTTGCAGGCCCAACGCCGCGATCTTCTCCTTGACTTCGTCGAGCGAAGCCTGGCCGAAGGCACGCAGTGAAAGCAACTGGTCTTCGGTCATCGCAACGACTTCGCCCACGGTGGTGATCTTGGATGCCTCGAAGCAGTTGCTCGGGCGGATCGACAAGCCGAGGTCGGCCAGCGGGGTGCGCAACTTGGAGGCCAAAGCCTCGTCCATCACCGGCGCTTCGGGGGCGGGTCCGGCCTCATCGTTGCCCTGTTCGAAGTATTGCACAAAGGGGTTGGTGTGCTTGCGCAGGATCTTGGAGGCTTCGACCAAGGCCATTTCCGGGGAAACGGTGCCATCGGTCCAGATTTCCAGGATCAGCTTGTCATAGTTGGTCTTTTGGCCGACGCGGGTGTCTTCCACCTTGTAGCGAACGCGGGTCACCGGGGAGAATGTGGCATCCACGCGGATCACGCCAACTTCGGTTTCGCCGGCGGTTTCATAGGCCTCGCTGGCGGGCACATAGCCGCGCCCCTTCTCAACGGTGAACTCCATGTCGAAGTCCATTTCCTTGTTGAGGGTGGCGATCACCATGTCCTTGTTGCGGATGTTGATGGCGGTGTCGGCCTCGATCAGGTCGGCGGTCACTTCGCCTGGACCCTGGGCGTTGAGCTTCATGACGCGAGAGCCTTCGCCGTCGAGCGAAACAACCATGTCCTTGATCTTGAGGATGATGTCGGTGACATCTTCCTGGACACCTTCGATCGAGGTGAACTCGTGGGTGGCGCCCTTGATCTTGACGGAGGTCACCGCGGCACCTTCAAGCGAAGAAAGCAGGATGCGGCGCAGGCTGTTGCCGATGGTGGTGCCAAAGCCGCGCTCAAAGGGTTCCACGGAAAATTTGCCGTAGGTTTCGGACAGGGTGTCCTTGTCCACGAGCACGCGATGGGGAAGTTCGAGGCCACGCCAGCGGATACGCATAATTGGAGTCCTTCTTGAAGCAGTTGAGGAGAGAGAAATCCCGCGCCCATTCGCTTGATGGCCCTGCTTGCGGCAGCCAAAAGCTTCTACAGCCGGGAACAAAGCAACCGCACGGGCGCTAACCCATGCGGTTGGAATTCAAAGGCGGTCTTTACACGCGGCGGGCTTTGCGTACGCGGCAACCGTTGTGCGGGATCGGGGTGTGATCCTGCAACTCGGAAATCTTGAGGCCGGCGGCTTGGAGGCCGGTGACGGCCGACTCGCGACCCGGGCCGACGCCGCGGACGCGGACTTCGACTTCGGTCAGACCCATGCGCTTGGCCTTGTTGGCAGCATCTTCCGATGCGCGGCTGGCGGCGAACGGGGTGCTCTTGCGCGAGCCCTTGAAGCCGACGGTGCCGGCCGAGCCCCAAGCGATGGTTTCGCCGTTGAGGTCGGTGATGGTGACGATGGTGTTGTTGAACGATGCCTTCACGTGGACGATGCCACGGGTCACGTTGCGACGGGATGACGAAGGCTTTTTGCTGCTGGTGGTTTCGGCGGCCATGATGGCGCTCCTTGGAAGTTGAGGCGGTTCCACTCTCCGCTTGGCGGCGGGAACCTGGCTTCGGATGTGGTTGAAAAAGAAAGGTACGCAGGCAAACAATGCTTGGCGCAAAACGGGGCAAGGGCGGACCGCCGCCACCCGGAGGCAGGTGCGGCGCCCCTGAATCCGGGGTTACTTGGCCTTGACGGCCTTCTTGCCGGCCACGGTCTTCTTGCGGCCCTTGCGCGTGCGGGCGTTGGTGCGGGTGCGCTGGCCGCGGGTCGGCAGCCCCTTGCGGTGACGGTCGCCGCGATAGCACTTGATTTCGCGCAAACGCTTGATGTTGTCGTTGATCTGACGGCGCAGGGCGCCTTCAATCGTAAAGTCCTCTTCCAAGCATTTGGCGATTTTTGCCAACTGGTCTTCGGTGAGGTTTTTGGCGCGCACCTGGCCGTCAATGCCGCACTTCTTAAGCACCACTTCGGCCTGGAAAGGGCCAATGCCATAGATGTAGCGCAGCGAAATGAATGCAGGCTTGTTGTCAGGAATGTCAATACCGGCGATACGAGGCATAGTGTTTTCTCGGAAGTTGGTTGCGGCTCCACTCTCCACCACGCGGCGGCGGGAACCTGGCTTCGGGAAGGGAACGGACGGGACGGGAATGGATTACTTCTGGCGGGCTTTGAGCTTCGGATTCGACTTGCAGATCACGAACACCTTGCCGCGGCGGCGCACGACCTTGCAGTCGGCGTGGCGGTTTTTGGCGCTCTTGAGGGAGCAAAGGATCTTCATAACAGGCCTTTCGGTGGGTTTGAAAAAAATGAAGGGAGGGGAGTGTAACAGATTGCCCTGTCGCGTGCATGGCGATGCTGCCTAAAAAATGGCGGCTTGGCTGCGTCAATCCCCTTGGATGGGAACATCAATGGCGGTAGGTGATGCGACCTTTGTTCAAATCGTAGGTGCTGACTTCAATGCGCACACGGTCGCCGGGAAGGATGCGGATGTAGAACTTGCGCATGCGTCCGGAAATATGGGCCATGATCTGGTGGCCGTTCTCCAACTTGACCAAAAACATGGCGTTCGGCTTGGCCTCAAGCACTTCGCCTTCAAATTCAATCATTTCTTCCTTAGCCATGCGCCAACTTTTCTGTGAATGGGGATAAACCCGGGGGACAAAAACCGTGACAAGAGCTGCAGATGATAGTGGAAGTCGTGGGTTGATGCCACCCCGTACGCAGCATCCGCACCATCAGCCCAGCCGCCCGGTTTTTACCAAGGCGACGATCCTCGGTGCCATCAGGCGCACGGCCGCGCCACGGTGACTACGCGCATTTTTTTCTTCTGGCCGCAATTGCGCACTGGTGCAGCCTGCGTCATCTAGCCAAAGTAGCGGATCATAACCAAACCCGTTTTCTCCGCGGCCAAGTTCGGGACGGCCCGGATCGGCGCACTCCGCATCAAGCAGCAGGCGGCCTGGAAATTCCCCGCGCGTCACCTCCAAAGCCTGCGCAACACCCGGAATTCCCAAGGCCAGGACACAGACGAAACGCGCGCCGCGCAACTCCTTGGGCACGCCCCGCATGACTTCCATCAATTTCATGTTGTTGGCAGGATCAACCACCTTCCTGGGCCCGCAAAGCCCACTGTAACGCGCGGAAAGCACCCCAGGTGCGCCCCCGAGCGCATCCACAGCCAAACCTGAATCATCCGCAAGGGTTGGCAACCCACTCATGTCAGAGTAATAACGGGCCTTGAGTGCGGCATTGCCTTCAAAAGTGAGTTCCCCCTCATGCGGCTCGGGAATAGCGAGACCGCCAGGAATGTCAGACAACCCGACCAATCGGACATGCGGCCGGTCATGAGAGGGCAGCATGTCGAAAATGGCATGAATTTCTTCGACTTTATGCGGATTTCCCGTGGCAATCAAAATTTGCGGCATCGGAGAATCGTATATAAAAAAAAGATTTCTCCTTGACGCTGACCGGAGTGGGGATTAGATTGCCCCATAACCTTTTGTCAGCCCCACCCGGAGTCCATCCACCATGACGGTCCACTCTTCCGTTTCTTTGCGCGCTTCCCTGAACGGCATCCTTTTGGCGACTTTGGCTGCCGCCCCCCTTTCGGTCGGCCATTTGGCGCGCGCGGAAGATTCTGCCGACGCGACGCCCGCAGTCGCGGCCGATGACAATGCAAACACCAAGGCATGGCAGAATTTCTGCCATTTCACACTGATTGCCAACACGGATCTCTCGATCCGCGCCGCCGATGCGTTGAATGCCGACAGCGTCTCCGGCGACCAGTTGCTTGGCGCAATTGAGGCGTCGCAAACCCGGTACCAAGAGGTTGAAAAAATCCTCGCCATCGCAGTGCTTTTGGACAAACTCAAACCGTCGGCCATGGTGCTTTCGCAAAAAATCCAAGCTGCACGGATTGCCCACGCGCAAGACGGCGCCCGTATCGTGTCGGACATTGCCCGCTTGGGTGATGGTTCCCGGCCGTATGCCAATGCGGTCGAACGCCTGAAGGCCTCCGGCCAATATGCCGTGCCCTTCTATCTGGCAACCCTTCAGGATCAAACCAAGTCGCGCCTGCACCCGCATGTTCTGGCGGCCATGGCCGAAGTCGGCGCACCTTTGGCTTACCCCCTGGCCGTCGCCTTGCCGCATTTGGATGCCTCCACCGCCGAGCGCGTGGCCGATATCTTGGGTCGCATCCACCACCCGGTGGCCCTGCCATACCTCAAGCAAGCCATTGAAGGCAAGGAAATCCGCGAAGTCACCCGCGGCATTTTCGTCTCCACATTCAAGGAAATCAGCACCCGAACCTCGCTTTCGGAAACGGCTCCGGCCAGCGCGCTGTTCACCAGGCTGAGCGAATCCATTTACCAATCCGGCACGGCCCAATCCGGCAATCCGACGCCCATCATGAGCGGCATGGTGACGGGTGGCAAAGGTTTGATTTGGCAATATGTGGAAGGCAACGGGCTGACACCCATCGCCGTTCCAGAAGTCGCCTTGGCGGATGATCTGGCACTGCAAATGGCAGAAACCGCATTGACCTTGGATCCGCACAACACCACTGCCCTGACGCTGCACTTGGCCGCCAATCTGCGCCGCGAAAACAGGCTCAATGGCACGGCTGATCCGGCCTATCCGGCCACCCGCCCCAATCCGGCGTTCAACCTGCTTTTGGCCGGCCCCGACCAGCAACAGGCCGTGCTCATTCGCGCACTGGATGCAAATGACAGCGCCTTGGCTTTGGATGCCATCGAGGCAATGGACAAAACGATTGATGACTTCAATTTCGAAGGCAACCGCCAGCCGCTGATTGAATGCCTGAGCTACGGCGACGCCCGCGTCCGCTACAGCGCCGCATTGGCATTGGCCAACGCAGCCCCG
>CANIYR010000029.1 GCA_947471825.1 Phycisphaeraceae bacterium
GCACCCTGCTGTTTGAAAAGGCCTCGGCCGATGCGCCGGACGGCCGGGTGGATTTCTCGGTCGGCGGCGGCATCGTGGCCGACTCGGTGCCGGCGGAGGAATGGCAGGAGACCATGGACAAGGCGGCGGCGATGATGGCGGCGCTGGGGGGATGAAACGGCAACCGGGTGGCCCCGTCACCTGCCGAACTTGTTTTTCCAATTCCCGTTGGAAAAATCCTCCGGCGTGAGGCCGAAGGCATCCTCTTTCAGGCAAAATCCGAAAATCCACAACAGCCGGCGCTTGGCGCCCTTGATTTCATCGGTGCCGTGCTCGAATTCGGAAACCGGGTAGCACACCAGGTCGCCCCGGTTCATTTTGTAAACCGTGCCCTCGATCTGCAGATTGCCGCCGGCCTCCGGCTCGGAAATGATGACGTTGCAGTGGAAGGTGCGATGATGCTCGAACCACACCGGATCCTTGTGCATGTAGCACACATCCGGGGCGAACGAACGGCTGGCCACCATGCCGTCGGTGAAGTCCGGCTGCTTGAAGTCGGTGAAGTTCAGCCGGGTGATGATGCGTTTTTGGATTTCATACGCCACCGGCGGATACTTCGGGGTGGTGCTGTAGCGGGTGGTGATGCGGTTGCCCTTCATCCGGGCGTTGCTGAAATGGAGGATGTTTTTTTCGTCCAGGATCCACGCGGTGAGCGCCTCGCACTCCGCGGGGGAGACGAAATCCTTCAAAACAAACAGGTACGGGTTGTCCATGGGAATCGCCTGATGAAAGGGGGAGCGGCATGGCATGCCAACCGCGGAAAATTGTACCCTCCCCCGCCGCCCTGCTTACGATGCCGCATGCCCGGCCCAAGGAAACCCCCATGCCCGCGAACGAAACCCACTGGTGGCGGCCCGTTGAAAACTCGCAAACGGTCATCTGCGACCTGTGCCCGCGCGAATGCCGCATCGCCGAGGGGCACCGCGGCTTCTGTTTCGTGCGCGCCAACGAGGGCGGCAAGCTGGTGCTGACGACTTACGGCAAGAGCAGCGGCTTTTGCATTGATCCCATCGAGAAGAAGCCGCTGTTCCACTTCCTGCCGGGCACGCCGATCCTGTCGCTGGGCACCGCCGGCTGCAACCTGGGCTGCAAGTTTTGCCAGAACTGGGACATTTCCAAAAGCCGCGAGATGGACACGCTGGGCGCCGCCGCCACCCCGGAGGCCATCGTCGCCGCCGCCCAAAAAACCGGCTGCCGCAGCATCGCCTTCACCTACAACGACCCGGTCACCTGGGCCGAGTACGCGATGGACACGGCCAAACTGGCCCGCCAGGCCGGCATCAAGACCGTCGCCGTGACCGCCGGCTACATCAACCCCGCGCCGCGCCGGGCGTTTTATGAATGGATGGACGCCGCCAATGTGGATTTGAAAGGCTTCACCGACGCCTTCTACCGCAAGCTGTGCGCGGCCCACCTGCAGCCGGTGCTGGACACGCTGGAATACCTGGTGAAGGAAACCCCGGTTTGGACCGAAATCACCACCCTCGTCATCCCCGGCGAAAACGACAGCCTGGAAGACAACAAGCGCATGTGCGGATGGATCCTCGAAAAACTCGGCGATTCGGTGCCGCTGCATTTCACCGCCTTCCACCCCGACCACAAGATGCGCGACACCCCGCCGACGCCGCCGGCCACGCTGCGCACCCTGCGCGACATGGCGCGGCAAAGCGGGTTGAAACATGTCTATGTCGGCAATGTGCACGATGACGCCGGCCAATCCACCTGTTGCCCCGGCTGCGGCGCCACGGTCATCGGCCGCGATTGGCACACCGTGCGCAGTTACGCCATGGCCGGCAACCGCTGCGCCCGCTGCCAGACGGTGATCCCCGGCGTGTTCGACGCCGGCGCCACCCGGCCCGGCGCCTGGGGCGGCCGGCGCCTGCCGGTGCGGATTGCCGATTTTGTGCCCATCACCATCCAAGCCCCCGCCACCCGTTCCCTGCCACCTGCCATGCCCACACCTTCCGCCGCGCCCGCCCCCGTCGTTGCCTTTGATGGGCAAGCCCAAACCCAACTGTTCGCCCATGTGCGCGCCGTCGTGCGCGCGGCGGTCCTGGGCGAACCCGCGCCGCATACGCTGCCTCCCGCGCTGGCTGCGGCGCCGACCTACGGCGTGTTCGTCACGCTGCGCCGCGGCCATGGCCTGCGGGCGTGCCTGGGCCGCTGGGGCCTGCCGCTCTCGCCCCTGGAAACCCTGCTCACCGAGATGGCCGCCAGCACGGCGCGCGGCGACAGCCGCTTCCCGCCCATCGCGGCGGCGGAACTGGATCTCTTGTCGGTGGACATTTCGCTCATGCACAGCCCGCGCGACATCCCGGCCGACCCGGCAGCGATCCAAATCGGCCGCGACGGACTGGTCCTGCAGCATCCGCAAAGCCGCGGCCTGCTGCTGCCGCATGTGGCCACCGAACAAGGCTGGGACGCGCCGACTTTCCTCACCCAACTCGGCCACAAGGCCGGCCTGGGTGGCGACGCCTGGCGCAATCCCGCGACGCGGTTGATGGCCTTTGAAACCCGGCTGTACACGCAGGAAGCCCCAGCGCCCGAGCTGGATGCGGCGGCATTGACCCCGGCCTTCCTTGAACAATTGACCGGCCTTGCCAATGGCCTGCCGGCGGATGCCGATCCGCTGGTTGACCGTGTGTTCACCCACGAACTCGCGCTGATCCTGGCCGCACCCGACGGCCGCCAGACGGTGGCCTTCGGCGCGAACCGCTCGCTGCGCGGCTTGGTGGAATCGGGCCTGGCATCGCTCGCCCAAAGCGGGGCGCCGCAAGTCGCGCAGTTGGCCGTGCTGCACACGCCGCTGCCGGTGTTGGCCGCCGATTACCCGCAACGCTGCGGCCACCTGGCCAACCACGCTGTACTGGGCTTCGGCGAGGGCGAACGGGTGGCTTTCCAACTTTCCCTCGATCCGGTGGGCGATGTGCTGCGCGCCTTGGGCGGCCGGGCCGAGCGCATCACCGTGTTTGCCGCCAGCCACGGCCCGGCCTCCCCCACCCGGCCGCCTGCGCGCGCCGGCCAGTTTTACCCGGCCGATCCGGTGAACATGACGGCGGAAGTGAAAGCCCACCTGGATGCCGGCGTCGCGGGCGCCGAAGAAAAAGCCGTGCGCGCGGTGATGCTGCCGCATGCCGGTTGGGTCTATTGCGGCGCCACCATCGGCAAAACCCTCTCCGGCGTGCGGGTGCCCGACCGCGTGATTTTGCTCGGCCCCAAGCACACGCCCTTGGGCCCGGACCTTTCCGCCGCCTCGCACGCCTTCTGGCAAATCCCCGGCGGGGCCGTGACCATCGCCACCGAGTTGGCACAGCGTTTGGCCCGCGCCGTGCCGGGCCTGGCCTGCGAAGGCGAAGCGCACCGCCTGGAACACGCCTGCGAGGTGCTGTTGCCCTTCCTTCAGCACAAGAACCCGGCCGTGCGCATCCTGCCGCTGGCCATGGGCGGCGCGGCCGGGACGCGCCATGCACTGGCCAGGGCCCTGGCGGATGTGCTGGCGGAGGATCCCGCCATCCTGCTGGTCATTTCCAGCGACATGAACCACTACGCACCGGAAGCCGAAACCCTGCGCCGCGACCGGCTGGCACTGGAGCAGTTGCTGGCCGGCGACGCCGACGGTCTGCTGCAAACCTGCGCCAAGCACGACATCAGCATGTGCGGCGTGCTGCCGGCGGCGGTGGCGATCGAGGCGCTGCGCTTCTCCGGCGCGCCGTGGCAGGCGCAGCTGCGCGACCACCGCACCAGCGGGGTGGTGAGCGGCGACCGCGCCAGCGTGGTGGGGTATGCGGGGGTGGTGGTGGGGTAAACGGCCGCCCGGTTTCGTGCGGCGAATCCATCGACCATCCGGAAATCAAAACAACTCAGTTGTTCTGCGAACCGATCTGCACGGTGATGAACCGGCCGGAAGTGATGACGCAGCCGAAGTTGCCGGCAGATGTGCCGCTCACGGCCGCACCGTCGGCATTGGCCACGGAGCCGTAAGGACCGACCACGGTGTTGGTGGCAACGGGCGCATGGGTGCCGGCCAAGGAGCCGTACTTCAGGGTGCCGAAGGTTTCGCGGATGTTGGCGGCGCGCTTGAAGTTTTCAACGCTGGACGAGGTGTCGCCGCGAACCAGGGTGCCCTTGAACACGCCGCTCTGGAAGTCCGTCCACACGGTGTTGAAACTTTCACTGGCGCCGGCATCAAAGCCGCCGTCGGCGGTGTTGCCCATGAGGCGGGTGGCGAACACCACCGCCATCTGGTTCTGGCTGGACTTCCATTCGGCCTTGAGGGCGTCCGAGCCGTAGGCCAACTGGGCATACGAGTTGTTGTGATGGTCCACCAGCCCTTCGTCGTGGTCGAGGGCGGGGATGCCCCCGGCTTCCGGCGGACGGGGCTTGTGCAAACTTCCCTCGTCCACGATGGCATTGCCGCCGACGACATGGGTTTCACCGGTGGAGAGCCACTGTTCACCGGTGGTGCCGCCTTCATCCAAGATCACCGCCTGGGCATAATCGGAGGTGGCGGCGATGTTGTTGGCGGCGGCCGAGGTGCCGGTTGAGGCGTTGGTTTGGGCGGCGTAATATTTGCCGATGAAAGCAGCGGCGACGCCGTCGTTGGCACCGGTGGCCGAGGAGGTGTCCCATCCGGCGTACTTGCCGGAACTGGTCAACCCAGGGAAGAAGTCCTTGTTCGCGGTGCCGTAAACGGCCATGGCGGCATGGACGTTGCGCAGGTTCGTGCCCTCTTTCATGATGTTCGCATTCTTTTTCGCAGCACCCAAGACCGGCACCAGGATGCCAAGCAGGAGGGCGATGATTGAAATCACGACCAAGAGTTCGATGAGCGTGAAAGCGGACTTTTTGCTTTGAAACATGGGATTTTCCTTGGGGGATGGGCCGACAGATGCACCGAATGCGCCAGATAATTGATATTCAACCATCAATTATTATATTTGTCAACTCTCTGTCTGTTTCATTGACTGGCCGGTTAGCCGGCCATGTGGGCCACGATCACCCAAATAAAACCGCCCAATCGACAGAGTTCCGGTGAGCCAAGTCAGGGCGCCTGGCCCGAATGCCGGGCACCCACCTTGGGAAAACCTGCGGTTCAAGGCGTGGTTCGCAAAGCCTGCACCTAGTGTTCAATTTGTTTTTATATATTGAGTTGGAGATTCATTGAAAAGATAGGGACAGACCTTTTTAAGCCCACTGGGAAGGCGGACTTCAGTCTGCCAAAAGCCGCTTGGGGCTCAATGCCCCAAACGGCTTGTCCGTGGAACGGAGAGCGCCCGAAATCCCCACGGCGGCATTGAGCCGCCGTGGGGACTGGCAGACTGAAGTCCGCCTTCCCAGCGGCAACCCACCACATCTCATGAGGTCTGTCCCTAAAATTGAAAATAAATCATAAAACCATATAAAAAATCAATTTAATTAATTCCATGAAACCGCCTGCCGACTCACAATCCAGCCAAGGTGCAGACCTTTTGTCCCCCTCCCCCTACCTCACCCCCGCATGAAACGCCGCCCGGAACCCCTCCCTGTCCAGCCTTGCCTTGAGCGCCGCCACATGGGCGTGGTCGCGCGTCTCCACCGTGCACAGGACCGACACATTGGCGATCTCGTCGCCGCCGAAGATGCGATCGTGGGTGATGTCCACGACGCTGGCGCCCTCTTCGGCCAGCACCTTGGAGAAAGCGGCCAGGCCCCCCGGACGGTCGGAGATGTGGGCGGAGAAACGGCACAAGCGGCCGTCGGCGGCCAGGCCGCGCTGGATGATGCGGCCGAGCATGGTGGAATCGATGTTGCCGCCGCACAGCACCGTGCCGACTTTCTTGCCGGCGATGCCGCCGACCTTGCCGGCGAGCAGCGCCGCCACCCCGGCGGCGCCGGCGCCTTCGACCACCGATTTTTCCTGCTCCACGAGGCGCAAAATGGCCAGCGCCAGGTCGTGCTCATCCACCCGCACCAGGTCGTCAATCAGGGGGCGGGCGATGGCAAAGGCATTGGATCCCACCACCGACACCGCCAAGCCGTCGGCCAGGGTGGGCGACATCTCGGCCGGCGCCGGCGCGCCGGCTTTGAGGGCGGCGGTGAACGAAGCCGCCCGCTCCGGCTCCACGCCGACGATGCGGATGGAAGGCTTCAAGGCCTTGGCCGCCACCGCCATGCCGGCAATCAGGCCCCCGCCACCGACCGGCACCACCAACACATCGAGATCCGGCACCGCCTCCAGCATTTCCAGGCTGATGGTGCCGGCACCGGCGATGATTTCCAGGTCGTCGTAGCCGTTGATGTAGCGCAGGCCCTCGGACTCCACCAGCGCCTGCGCATGCATCTTGGCTTCCAAGAGGTGGGCGCCGTGCTGGATCACCCGCACGCCGTAATCGCGGCAGCGCGTCACTTTCATCATCGGCGCAAACAGCGGCATGACCACCGTCACCGGGATGCCGAGCAGTTTGCCGTGCCGGGCCAGGGCCAGGGCGTGGTTGCCGGCCGAGGCGGCGATCACGCCGCGTTTTTTCTGCTCGTCGGAGAGTTGCAACAGCGCGTTGCGCGCGCCGCGCTCCTTGAAGGATCCGGTGCGCTGGCGATGCTCGGACTTGAGGTAGATCTGCGCACCGGTGCGGGCCGAAAAGACCTCCGAAAGCGAACAGTCGGTGCGGGCCACCCCGCCGGCTATGCGGGCGGCGGCGGCTTGGATGTCGGCAAGGGACAGGCGCTCAGGCACGGCGGATTCCTTTCACATACGGTCCCATATCCATCCCCGGGTACCGCTCCCCCACCGCCTTGAGCGTCGCCTCGTTCCAATACGGATGGCCCGGCTTCGGGAAGCCGATGGCGCTCCTTTGCGCGACCGAGGTTTCAGTGATGAACCGTTGCAAGGGGGCGTGCTCGCCGAAATGCGCCCACAGGTAATGCCCGGTGAAGGCATGCTTGGCGCTGCGGTAAACCAGGTGGTGGGTGTAGCGCGAGCCGTCGGGATCCAAAAGGCCCGAGCCGCGGTGGAAGGTGCTCATGCTGAACAGCAGCAGGTCGCCTGCCTTGGCCAGGATCGGCTGTTCATGCTTGTAGAGCGCGGGCTCCTTGGCCCGGTAGCGGTGCGGCGGCCACATACCGGCGTTTTTGGAGTGCTTGAGCGGCACGGCGTAGGTGGGGCCCAAGTCGGCGGTCACATCGCTGTAGTAGAGGATGGCGTTGACCTGGCGGTGGTCGCCATCCTCGCGCGGGACGACCAGGGTGTTGCCCTCGTAATCCAGGTGCAGGGCCTGGTCGAAGTCGGCGGTGCCGCCGTACTTGGCCCACACGCAGGAGCGCGAGAGCAGCACGTCATCGGCGCCCAAAATCTCCTCCACCAGTTTCAGGATGCGCGGGTGGGTGGCCATGTGGTTGAGGTGCGACCCGGCGTAGGGGAACTCGAACTTGGTGGATTCGGTGTCCTCCAGAATGTGCGGATAGCGGTCGGGCGTGGCGGCCAGTTCCTTGGCGGTGGGCGCCAACTGGTAAATGTCCTTCATCGCCTTTTGGATGTCGGCGCGCTTGAAGAAGCCGGGGATGAGGGTGAAGCCCTGCTCGCGGAGTTCGGTGATGTGTTTTTGCATGAAGGGGGCGCGGACACTCCTGTCCGCGAAAGGGGTGTGGGACAAGAAGCATGGATGCCGCGGACAGGAGTGTCCGCGCCCCTTTACTTCCACTGCGGCAGCATGCCGCCGGCCGGATGGTCCACATCCAGCCGGTTGGTGTCGGTGTGCCAGATGACGCGGTCGGCGGTGGCCGGGGCTTCCTGGCCCTTGGCGAACAGTTCAACGAGGCGCGGCGGCTTGCTCCAAAGCTCCGCGGACTGCTTGGCCTGGGTGAACAGCAGGTGGTCGCAGTTGATGCGCTCGCCTTTCTGGCGCAGGGAAACGCCGAAGTCGCACTTCAACTGGCGCAGTTCCACCGCGGTCTTTTCCTTGGCCGTTTTGCCCTTGGCATCGGCGGACCTGGCAACGGACGAGAGCGACAGCCCGCCGCCTTCGGTCAGGTCGGCATGGGCTTCCTGGCAATTGAGGATGGCGGAGTCCTCCCACTTGTAGGCATTGTCGTCGCCCAGGGGCGCGTGCTGGATCTGCACGTTGTTCAAGAGGTGCAGGTCGCTTTGGGCCACATCCATCCGCATGCTCTTGTCCCACTGGAAGGAGGTCGCACCCCGGCCGGCGAAAGCACCGTTGCCTGCGCCATCCTTCTTCTCCTTGCGGGCGAAGTTCTCCACCATCATGTTGCCCTTGCCCGTCACGGCCACGGTTTGCTCGGCGCCGGGGTTGGCGGGCGTGGCCTCGTTTTTGAGCAGCAGATTGGGGCCGCTGACGCACACGCGGCCGGCCGGATTGCCGGCGGCGTCGAGTTGGCTTGCGGTGAACGCCACCTTGCCGCGGGCGTCGGCCAGGCGGATGTCGCGTTTGAGGGCCTTGGCGGGGCCTTTGTCCGCCTGTTTGTCCGCCTTGGCGGCCGGCGCCGGATCCACCCGCAATTCCAGCGAGTCCTCAGCGTGCAGGGTGCTGGCGCCCTGGGCCGAATCGGCGGCGCAATCCACCTGTTTTTCAAAATAGCCGCGGCCCTTGGCGTCGTTCCAGCCCATGCGGCCCTGCCAGGACACCGCCAAGTGCTCCGGGGCCTTGCCGGCGCCATCCTTGGGCTGCATCACCACCGTCAGGCGGCCGGGGCCGTCCACCCGGGCGATGCCGCCCTCTTTTTCCAAATCCACTTTCGGTCCGGACAAACCCATGCCGTCGGTTTCGATCGAGGCCGGCTTGCCCGCGGTGCCCAGCAAGCTCAGGGTGCCCTTGAGGGTGTCCACCGCCACCGTGTCGGCATGCAGTGCCGATGGCTTGCCATTGGCGAGCCCGGCGTAGTGCGCCTGGCCGGTGGCGGTGATGACCGCCACGGCCGGTTTTTCGGCGGCCTTGGCCGGATGGGTGAAGCCCACATCCAGCCGGTTGCAGGTGAGTTTGGAGCCGTCGCCCTGGGTGACTTCCACCGGGCCGGCGGCGGCCAGTTGGTTGGGGGCCGGCTTGCCGTGGGCGTCTTCCAGCGTCAGGCGCACGGCCGGGGATTTCACCTGCACCTCGCCCTGCTTGGGGTCGCGCAGCATGATGGTGGCCTCTTCGGTCGCATCAATGCGGTTGGGCGAGGTGCGCGCGGCACGCCTGCCGCCGGCTTCCGGGGCGACCTGCTCGAAACCGATGGCCAGCTTGCCGCAGCCCAGGCGGAAATCCGGGTGGCTGGCCTGCACTTGGCCGTACAAACGGGTCTCCACCGGCGCGCCCAGGCGCGGGGTGTCGCCGGCCTTGGCCGGGCTGACCGAAAAGTCGGCCTCGATGTGGTCGGTGTAGGTGACGCGCAAGGGCTCGCTGGGGGCGGTCGTTTTGGCCTCTTTGCCGGTGGCTGCGGCCTTGGCGGCATCCACGCGGCCCTCCAGCCGGCCGGGGCCGAACACATAGGCCTTGCCAACGCCCGGGTCCAGGTCCATCCGCGTGCCGGTCAAAAACCCTTCGGGGGTGGCCAGCGACACCGGCGCCTCGGCCGAGCCCTTGGCGGCGACCCGGCCGGAGCCCTTGGCATAGGTCAGGCTGTCGCCGGTGATGATGCCGCCGCGGCCGGTTTCCACCTTGGCGCGGCGCTCGGCCGAGCCGGCCAAGGTCAGGGTGTCTTCGCCGCCCTGCGCCTCTTCCGACGGGCGCAGTTGCAGCGGGCCGTCCCAGCGCAGGGTGAGGTCGCGCAAGCCGGACTGGAACAGGCTGCGTTGATCCTCGCGTTTTTCCGCCGCAGAGCGCACCGGCACCACCGGGCCGGCAAGCGCGATGTCGGCGTACGCACCCCAGCCCAGCGTCGCCTTGGGCGGGGCGGCGGCCGGCTTGTCCGCCTCGGGCTTGGGCGCAGCCAAACTGAAGATGGCTTCCAAGGCTGCGCCTTCCAACCTGACTGCGTCGGCGCCGTCCGGCGCATCCATGCGGCCCTGGATGGCGCCCGACAGCACGGCGTGGTAACGGACGGGCGGCGTGGCCGGTTTGTCGCCGGCCGCCGGGGCCGCGGGACTGCCGGCCGGCGCGGCTTTGTCCTTCTTGGCCAACGGGGCATCCGAGCGGTAGCGCAGAACCCGGCCATGGGCGATGTCCAATTGTTCCATGCGCTGGTCCAGCCGGTTCCAGGTCAATTGCAGCCCGGCACCGCGGAAATCCATGGCCGGGCCGGTCAATTGCACCGGGCCGGCCGACCGCACTTCGTCGCTTTCCAAATCAAAGCGGGCGTCCTCGTCAAAATAAACCTTCATTTGAACATCCTTGGGGGATGTCAAATCCGGGGCGCGCCCCGGGGGGCATTCAAACAACGTGAAGACCACGGGCTCCTGCGGGGTGCCGGTGAACCGCCCGTCGCGCGGCTGGTTGCCGGGCATGGTGAACTGGGCGCTGGCGGCCGTCAGCACCAAGATGCGGTTCTGCGCCAATGCAATGATGGCCTGGGGACGGGTGAGCACCTGCGTGCCCTGGGTGCCGGGCTCCGAATGCGCGGCGCGCAGCAAGGTGCTGCGGCCGCGGTTTTTGTCTTCGTAAAGATATTCAAAATCATCCGTCACCGGCGATAAATCACCCGGATTTCCACGGTTTTTCTTCACATCCTGTGCGGAGGGCGGAGTTGGCAACCGGCCGATGGGGGCGGCGCCCTTGTCATCGCAGGCCGGCAATGCCGCCAAGGCGGCCAGCAAAAGGGCGGAAGGAAAGCACAGGCGGGCAGTCAGGGGCATGCAGGGGATTGTAGGCCTGGGCTTGGGGACGGGCTGGCGGCTGCCGGGGCGGACGTTCATTTCGGGGAAGGTGCTGGAACAGGGCCGGGCGGCCACGGGGCGGGTGCGGAACACAGGGTCCTTTTTAGGCTACATTTTCCCCCGCACCCGAGCCCTTGCCATGCGGCCCTTACACACGCCTTTTTCAGAGAGACCCATGCTCTCCCAAGTCTTCAAAGCCTACGATGTCCGCGCCGTTTACCCCGCCCCTTTGAACGAAGACCTGGGCTGGCGCATTGGTCTGGCGACCGCGCAATGGCTCAGGGCCAAACCCGGCGTTTCGGCCGCCAGCAAGGTGGTGGTTTCGCGCGACCACCGCCCGGCGGCGCCTGGCATGGCCGAAGCCCTGATCAAGGGCCTGCGGGCCGGCGGCTTGAATGTGGTGGACCTGGGGCGCTGCGACACCTCGATCCAGTATTTTGCCGTGCCGCATTTCAACGCCGCCGGCGGCGTGCAGTGCACCGCCAGCCACAACCCGATCAAGTACATCGGCTACAAATTCTCCGGCGCCGGCGCGGTGCCGGTGGGCCGCGACACCGGGCTGAAGGAAATCCAGGCCCTGGCCGAAAAAATCACCGACGCCGCCTGCCCGCCCCCCACCGGCACCTACGAAACCGCCGATGTGTGGGCGCTGTACCGGGCCCACATCCTGAAATTCATGGGCGAACTGCCGCGCAAGGTGCGGGTGTTCGTGGATGCCTCCAACGGCTGCGGCACGACGCTCCTGGAAAAGGTCTTCGCCAACGTGCCCAACCTGGAAGTGGTGTCCATCAACACCGCCTGGACCGACCAATGGGCCCACGAGCCGAACCCCCTGGTGGCCGAAAACATGGTGCCGACCCAAAACGGCGTGCGCGCCGGCGGCTTTGACCTGGGCGCCTGTTTCGACGGCGACGCCGACCGCTGCATGCTGACGGACGAAACCGGCGCCACCATCGGCTGCGACCACCTGACGGCCGCCCTGGCCGGCCACTTCATCAAATTGAACCCGGGCGCCGGCATCGTGTTCGACCTGCGCTCGAGCAAGGCGGCCGAAGAAGCCGTTGTGGCCGCCGGCGGCGCGGCGCACATCAGCGCGGTGGGCCATGTGAACCTGAAAAAACTGCTGCGCGACACCCACTCGGTGTTCGGCGGCGAGCTCTCCGGCCATTTCTATTTCAGGGACAACTCTTTCGCCGACTCCGGCGCCATCACCTTGGCGGTGGCGGTGGGCATCATCTCGCGCAGCGGCCAGAAACTGTCGTCTTACATCAACCCGCACCGCAAGTACCCGCAGTCGGGCGAAATCAACTTCACCTGCGAGGACAAGGCCGGCGTGATCGCGGCCCTCAAAAAGGATTACGCCAGCCAGGGCAAGTTGTTCGAGTTGGACGGCCTGTCCATCGACGCCTGGGACAAGGCCGGCTTCTGGTTCAATGTGCGCGCCAGCAACACCGAGCCGGTGCTGCGCTTGAATGCCGAGGCCAAGACGGCGGAAGGGTTGGCGGCGCTCTTGGCGGCGCTCAAGCCGCGGCTGGGGCATGAGGCGCACGGGCATTGAATGAGGCGGCAAGACTCCTTGGGAACACGAGCCCTGAATGCAAGTTCAGGGTTTTTTGCTGGTGCTTTCCAACGCGCGGACCCTACAACCCCGCCGCCGCCACCTCTGACGCCGCCATGCCTTTCTTGCCCGCCAGCAAAACCGCCAGCCCCAGGAATCCCCCGCCGGCCATGATCGCCACCACCGGCAAGATCTGGTTTTGGGCGTCCAGCAAACCCACCCCGGCCGAAGCCAGCGCCGACACGCTGATCTGCAGAAACCCGATCAGACTCGCGGCGCTGCCGGCCCGGGCATGAAAGGGCGCCAGCGCCAAGGCGGCGGAATTGGGGCAAAGCAAGCCCACGCAAGTCAAAAACAGGAAGAACAAAACCACCGTGGCCACCAACCCCCAGCCGCCGCACAACGCCCCGGCCACAAACACCGCGCCAACCAAGCACTGGCCGGTGAGCGCCCCTTGGTAGATTCGCTCGCTTGAAAACTTGCGCATGACCAGCATGTTGAGTTGGTTGCCGCCGATGAACCCGGCGGCCAAAAGCGCGAAAATCATGCCGTAGGTGGGAATCGAAACCTGGAACACTTTGAGGAAAATGATCGGCGAACCGGCGACATACGCCAGCAACCCTGAAAAGGCGAATGCCCCGGACACCGCATACGTGCGGAAGACCGGCACCCGTAGAATGGCGGCGAAATCGCGGAAGATGGCCGCCGGCGCCAGCGAAACCGAGCGGTCCGGCCCGTGGGCCCGGGGCAGCCCGAAACGCACCGCCACCGCGATCAGGAGCACGATCGCCGCCAACAGGGCAAACACCCAGCGCCACCCCCATTGCGCCACGACGAAACTGCCGGCCATCGGCGCCAACAGCGGCGACACCCCCAGCACCAGCATGAGCAGCGAAA
>CANIYR010000030.1 GCA_947471825.1 Phycisphaeraceae bacterium
CCGGTCCAGACCGCGGTGTCAATCACTTTGCCATCAAACAGCGAGACGAAGCCTTCGGGAGCGGTGTTGTTTTCCGCCTTGACGGGGGCTTCGTAAGCGGTGCAGACTTTGGTCTGGCAGGCGGCGGAAGCCAGGGGGGCAAGGGCCAGAAGGGCGAGGACAAGGGTGGGGGTGCGCATGGGAGGTGCCAAAAGAATGGGGACAGGAAGGCGGGAAGGACGCCGACAGAGGCCGGGATATTACACTTCCATGGCCGGAAAGGAGCCCACACCCCGGGCTTCATCCGCTATCTTGCCCCTCTTCCCGGGATGTGCGCCACCAGCGCCTTCCCCCTTTCTTTTCAAGGATTCCTCCACATGGCAAAAATCAAAGTCGGCGTCGTCGGTCTGGGCATGATGGGCTTCACGCACCTGGATGCGTACCACGACATGGAAGACGTGGAAGTCATCGCCTTGGCCGATGCCAACCCCAAGCGCCTGTCAGGCGAAGAGCGCCCCGGCGGCAACATCGAGGGCCAGGCCCAGGGCGGCTTTGACTTCTCCAAGGTGAGGAAGTACACCGACGCGCAGGCCCTCATCAACGACCCCGACGTGCAGGTGGTGGACATCTGCGTGCCGACGCCCGGCCATTTGGAGTGGTGCAAGGCCGCCTTTGCCGCCAAGAAGCATGTGCTGGTGGAAAAGCCCCTCGCCCGCACCGCGGCCGATGCCCGCCAGATCGCCGAATTGGCCGGGGCGGCCGGCGTTTTGGCCATGCCGGCGCACTGCATGCGCTTCTGGCCGGGCTGGACCTGGCTCAAGGCTGCCGTGTCCTCGGCCAAGTACGGCAAGGTTCTGTCGGCTTCGTTCAAGCGCACCGCCTCCCACCCGGCCGGCCCGTTCTACAAGGACGGCGCGGCCTGCGGCGGCGCGGCCCTGGACCTGCACATCCACGACACCGATTTCGTGATGCACCTGTTCGGCATGCCGGCATCGGTGTCCTCCTCCGGGTACAGCAGCATCACCAGCGAGCCGGATCACCTGTTCACCCAATACCACTTCCCGGGCGGCCCGGTGGTGACCGCCGAGGGCGGCTGGGCGATGACCCAGGGCTATCCCTTTGTGATGCAATACACCGTGAACTTTGAGAAGGCCACGGCGGTGTTCGACATCTCAGCCGAAAACCCGCTGCGCCTTTACGAAGCCGGCAAGGAGCCGGTGGCCATCGACCTTCCCAAGGGGATGGGCTACGCCGCCGAAATCGCCTATTTCATCCAGTGCGTGAAAACCGGCAAACAGCCCGAAACCGTGACCCTGGCCCAGGGAGCCGACGCGCTGCGCATCATCGAGGCGGAAGTCGCCAGCGTGAAGGCCGGCGGCAAGTCCGTCGCTGTTTGAGGAAAGGACGCCCATGCCCCACACCCACCCCCTGTGCCTGGGCCTTGATGTCGGCGGCAGCGGCATCAAGGCCGGCCTCTTGGACGCCGATGACAAAGTCATCGTCTCCCGCAACGTGCCCACGCCGGTCAACTCCACGCCGCGCGCGGTGCTGGATGTGCTGGTGAAACTGACCGGCGAAATGACCGCCGAGGCCGGCATCAAAAGCGCCGACCTGGCCGGTATCGGCATCGGCTTCCCGGGGCTTGTGGACGCCCGGGCCGGGGTGGTCAAGGCCTGCGTCAACCTGCAGGACTGGCACAACATCCCGGTCACCACCATGCTGGTCAACCGCATGGGCGCCAATGTGCCGGTGACCATCGCCAACGACGCCAATGCGGCGGCTTTGGGCGAACACCGCCATTACCACAAGATCAACCCCAAAATCGAGCACCTGGCCCTGATCACGCTGGGCACAGGCGTGGGGTCCGGCATCGTGCTCAACGGCCGCATGTTCGAGGGTGGCACGGGCCTGGCCGGCGAAGTCGGCCACATGATCGTGCGCGCCAACGGGCGCAAGTGCGCCTGCGGCCAGTACGGCTGCCTGGAACGCTACGCCTCGGCCAGCGCCATCGTCGGCCGCGTGCGCGAGATGATCGAGCGCGGCTCGGAGTCCCTGCTGACCTTCGTGGTGGACGACCCCTCCCGCAAGCTGACGGCCGAAAACGTGGTCACCGCCGCCCGCGAGGGTGACGCCTTGTCCCGCCGCATCATCGACGAAGCGGCGGAATTCCTGGCCATCGGCTGCGTCAACCTGTGCCGCGTCATCGACCTGCAGGCGATCATCATCGGCGGCGGCATCACCGGCGCCGGCGACCTGCTGCTCAAGCCGGTCCTCGACAACTTCCGCATCCAGAACTGGTCGGTGGCCGAGGCGCCGATGCCCGACATCCGCCTGACCAGCCTGGGTGGCGACGCCGGCTTCGTCGGCTGCGCGGCCATGGCGCGCCAGCGCTTTGCGGCCGGCCCCGGCACCCCCCCGCAGGTATGAACCCGTTTTTCAAACCCATTCCCTTTTCCATCCCGGCTTCCCCCATGTCCACCCCCTCCCGCATCGCCGTCTGCTCCTGGTCGCTCCAACCCAAGTCCGCCGAAGATCTCATCGCCAAGGTGAAGGAAACCGGCCTGTCCCGCGTGCAGTTGTACCTGAACCCGCTGTTCGAGGCCGGCGACGGCCGCCACAGCGAGGGCGCCCGCGACGCGTGGGCCGGCGCGGCGCAGAAGCTGGCCCTGGCCGGCATTGAGATCGTCTCGGGCATGATGACCACCAAGGGCGAAAACTATTCCAGCCACGAAACCATCCGCGCCACCGGCGGCATCAATCCGGACTGGAACTGGGAGGCGAATATCGCCACCGCCCACCAGGCCGCCGCCGTGGCCGCCGCACTGGGCTTGAAGCGCGTCTCCTTCCACGCCGGCTTCATCCCGCACGACATGGAAAACCCGCGTTTCTCACTCTTGGTCGAGCGCTCGCGCGAGATCGCGACCTTCTTCAAGGAAAAGGGCGTGGACCTGCTGCTGGAAACCGGGCAGGAAGACGCCACCAGCCTGACCCACTACCTGCACGCCGTGGGCATGAGCAACCTGGGCGTCAATTTCGACCCGGCCAACATGCTGCTCTACGGCATGGGCGAGCCGGTGGCGGCCCTTGAAAAACTGATGCCCTACACCCGCCAGATCCACATCAAGGACGCCA
Organism: Phycisphaeraceae bacterium; assembly: GCA_947471825.1. Classification (GTDB taxonomy): domain Bacteria; phylum Planctomycetota; class Phycisphaerae; order Phycisphaerales; family Phycisphaeraceae; genus CANIYR01. The sequence goes on from CANIYR010000030.1 coordinate 3,112, forward strand.
ACCCCTCGCCGAAAACCAATGTGTGGGGTTCAGAGGAAGTGGTCGGCACCGGCAAGGTGGATTGGAAGAAGTTCTTCGCGGTCTTGAAAAAGGCCAACTACGCGGGGGACTATGTCATCGAGCGCGAGGCGGGGACGACGCGGGTGGCGGACATTGTCAAGGCTAAAAAGTTGGTGGAAAAGATGGGGTGAGGAGGCCGTGGAATGGTTGAATTCCCGCCCCGCCACCCCAAAAACCGCTATCCTTGCGCCCCCCTTTCATCACCCCCACACACTCCCTGGAGCCCCGCCCGTGCAGAAGATCAAAGTAGCCAACCCCATCGTGGAACTCGACGGCGACGAAATGACCCGGATCATCTGGAAGATGATCCGCGAACGCCTGATCCTGCCCTACCTTGATGTGGATTTGAAGTACTACGATTTGTCGGTCGAAAACCGCGACGCCACCAATGACCAGGTCACGGTGGACTCGGCCAACGCCATCAAGAAATACCGCGTGGGCGTCAAGTGCGCCACCATCACCCCCGACGAGGACCGCGTCAAGGAATTCAAGCTCAAGCAGATGTGGAAGAGCCCCAACGGCACCATCCGCAACATCCTTGACGGCACCATCTTCCGCGAGCCGATCATCTGCTCCAATGTGCCGCGCTTGGTGCCGAGCTGGACCAAACCCATCGTCGTCGGCCGCCACGCCTTCGGTGACCAGTACCGCGCCACCGATTTCAAGGTGGCTTCGGCTGGCAAGCTGACCGTCACCTTCACACCGGCCGACGGCTCCGCCCCATTCACCCGCGAGGTCTACGATTTCAAGGGCCCGGGCGTGGCCATGGCCATGTACAACATCGACGAGTCCATCCGCGGCTTCGCCCGCGCCTGCATGAACTACGGCCTGAACATCAAGTACCCGGTCTACCTCTCGACCAAGAACACCATCCTGAAGGCTTACGACGGCCGCTTCAAGGACATCTTCCAGGAAGTGTTCGACGCCGAATTCGCCGGCAAGTTCAAGGAAGCCGGAATCACCTACGAGCACCGCCTGATCGACGACATGGTCGCCAGCGCGCTCAAGTGGCCCGGCGGTTTCCTGTGGGCCTGCAAAAACTACGACGGGGACGTGCAGAGCGACACCGTGGCCCAGGGCTACGGCTCCCTGGGCCTCATGACCTCCGTCTTGATGACCCCCGATGGCACCTGCGTCGAGGCCGAAGCGGCCCACGGCACGGTGACCCGCCACTACCGCCAGCACCAGCAGGGCAAGGAAACCTCCACCAACCCGATCGCCAGCATCTTCGCCTGGACCCGCGGCCTGCAATACCGCGCCAAGTTCGACAACACGCCGGAAGTGGCGAAGTTCGCCGAAACCGTCGAGCGCGTGTGCATCGAAACCGTCGAAGCCGGCTTCATGACCAAGGATCTGGCCATCCTGGTCTCCGACAAGCAAGCCTACCTCTCGACCGAGAAGTTCTTCGACAAGGTCGACGAAAACCTCAAGAAGGCATTGGGCGGCGGCACCTGCAAGACCTCCTGCGGCTGCAAACACTGAGAAATTTGAAAAACCGCAAAAGGAAAACCGCTACCCTTCCCGGATGGCGGTTTTTCTTTTGGTTTTTGCGGCGGTGCTGGGCGCGTATGGCGCCGTGTTTTTCCCGTGGGGCCTCTTGCTGTGGTATCCGGCGCTCAGCGGACTCATCCTGTCGGCCGCCTATGCATGCAACCGGCCGGGTTGGATAGGCAAGCGCGCCGATGGCCGTCTTGCAGAGTGGGCATGGTGCGTCCACGGCTCCTATTTTGCATTCCGCCACGCCGTGTGGCATGCGCAGCTGGCCATTTCAAGCGAACCGGCCGTGCAGGAGGTGGTGCCCGGACTGTGGCTGGCCCGCCGCCTTAAAAACGGCGAGTTGCCGCCCGGCGTCGCCTGGGGTGCGCTGGTGGATTTGACGGCGGAATTCCAGGAGCCAAACGGCATGACCGTCCAGGCCGGCTGGCGCTGCATCCCCGTGCTGGACGCGGGCGTGCCGACACCGGCGGCGCTGGCGCGGTGGGAGCCCTTGGTTGCGCAGGCCGGACCCATCCTCATCCACTGCGCCCAAGGCCACGGCCGCACCGGCATGCTGGCGGCTTGGCTGCTGCTGCGCCGCGGGCAGGCGAAAACCGTGGCGGAGGCCTTGTCGCAGATCCAAAGCGTGCGGCCGGGGGCGCGGCTGAAAAAGTGCCAGATCAAGTGGCTGGAACGGCGGTTTGCCACCTTCAACGTGCGTTGAAGCGCTTCACGAACGCCTCGTACTGCTCACGCGTGTCGATGCCGGCCGGCGAGGCGGCGGCCTCGATCACGCATATGGCGTGGCCGTTCTCCAGCACGCGCAACTGCTCCAGTTTCTCGGCCTGTTCCAGCGGGGTGGGCGCCATGGCGGCATACGTCGGCAGGAACCAGCGGCGGTAGGCGTACAAGCCCATGTGCTTGAGGCAGGCCCCCGGCGTGCCGGCATCGCGGTCCCACGGAATCGGCGCGCGGGAGAAATACAGGGCGCGGCGGTGTTGCGACAAAACAACCTTGACGATGTTGGGATCCGTCGCCTTGTCGCCGGCGGGAAAGGGCGTGGCCACCGTGCCCATCGGCACCGTGGGGTGGGCCAGCATTTCGGCGACCAGGCGGTCCACCACTTCCGGCTCGATCTCCGGTTCGTCGCCCTGGATGTTCACCACCACCGTGTCGGGGGAGAGCGCCAAGAGGTCGGCGGCCTCCGCCAGGCGGCTGGTGCCGTTGGGGTGGTCCGCGCGGGTCAGGATGGCCTCGCCGCCATGGGCCGCCACAGCCTCGCAGATGCGCGCGTCGTCGGCGCACACCACCACCCGCATGAGGCTTTGGCATTCCCGCGCCCGTTCCAGCACATGCACGATGACCGGCTTGCCGGTTTCGGCCAGAAGCATCTTGCCCGGCAGGCGGGATGATGCGTGGCGGGCGGGAATCAGGGCGACAACGGGGGAAATGATCATGGCAAAAAGGTGGGGGATTCAACGAACGCGGCCCGCGCCAGAGGAGCGGGCCGCGCGGACTGGGTGCGGGTTTGCACGCGCATGGAGGCGTAAAACCAGAAAAAGCGGGACTTAGCCCTGACCCTTCAATTTCTTGACGATGCCGCGGACGACATCGATTTTCTCGCGGATGTCGCGGTAGTTGATGTCAATCTGCAGCAGGTTGGAGGCTATTTTCTGGGCTTTTTCGGCCTTGTCGATGCTGTTTTCAGCCTTGGCCGCGCGGGCCAGGGACAGCATCAGTTCGTAACGGATTTCCTTGCCCAAACGGTCATCCTCGAACTGATGGCCGTCCATGGCGGCCTCGAATGCCTCCACGGATTCATCAAGCCACTCTTTCTTGCCGTAGCAAAGGCCCAAGTGGTAATTGGCCTCCGACCGGCTCTTGGGATCGTTTTTGGCGCCCTGAAAAGACGCGATGGCCTCGTCAAACATCTGGGCCTTCCACTGGCGTTTGCCCAGCTCGAAGCGCACCTTCATGTCGGTGGGATACTGGGCGGCGCGCTCGGTGAAGTGCTCCAGCTCGAACTTCAGCTGTTTGCTGCGGATCTTGTTGTGAATTTCCTTGTCCTCGGCCTTCTGGGATTCCTCAACCCGCTTCTTGAGTTCGGCGACCACACGGTTGAATTGCTGCATCTGGATATCCGCCGCACGCATGCGGTGGCGGTATTCCTTGGTTTGCTCGTGGGCCTTCATCAGCAACTGGATGGCCTCCTTCTCGCAGTCGAGATCTTCTTTTTTGATGAGGATCTCCACCAATTTCTGGAGCATTTCCAGGTTTTCGGGATCTTCCTGGTATTCCTTGCGGCGCCTGTCGATCAGGTTGTCCAAGCCCACGCCCGAAGTGGTGATATCCGCCTGGATGTCCGCCTGGCCCTTGGCATCAAGCAGGTTGTCGCGGAATCCGCCCTTCTTGGTGCTGGTGTTGCGACGGGTGTAAATTTCCGCCTCCAGATTTTTGAGCGACATCATCAAATCGCCATTGTCAGGATTCAGTTTGACCGCGCGCTTGTTCGCCTCGATGGCCTTGTCGCAGGCTTCATCATTGTGGTTGAACAACTTGTGGAAAATCTCCACCAAGGCCATGTAGTGCCGGTAGTCCGGCTTGGGACTGGCATAGATGACGTCCAGGCACTGCTTGGCCATCCAATACACCACATCGTTGAGATTCAACATGTCAATGGTGATGTCGGTTTTCGCGCCACTCGCGTCGGCAGCCAATTTCTCCTCGTCAATTTTTGCTTGCGCCGCCAAGCCGGCATTGATGGCCGCCAGAAGGAGCTTGGGAGAGGACGGATCCATCGCCCACTCTTTCTCGGCAGTCAACATTTTGTCCACAGGGCTGTCGCCAATTTTCGGAATGCCCATCATCCCGGCCGGCTTGCCCCCGGTGGACTTGCGCTTGAGGGCCGTCTCGCGAAGTTCTTGGTGCCGCTTGAGATTGTCGGGGTCAAAGCGCAAACCGCTGATGTAGTGATCCATCGCAAAGTCGTAATTGCGTGACTGCGAGGCGATTTCGGCATGCTCGAAAAAACGGCGGGCCTTGCGCGCATCCTGCATGAACGCCCCCTTGGCAATCATGGCCGTGTCAAATGGCGATGCATCGGCACCGGATTCTTTGGAGATTTTTCTGGACTTGAAAGGATCAAAAAAAGCCAATTGTTTGATTCCAAAAAAGGTTGAAGGATGGAGGCGCCACAGCCCCGTCGAAATAGGAACCCGGCTGCGGGGGACAAAAGTATAGATGGGATTCCGCCAAGAGCAATAGAATAGCCAATCCTTTTACTGATTTTAATCCACGATTTGGAAGGTTCATATGTCAACCATACCCTTGGCCGTTCACGGCGCTTCCGGCCGCATGGGCCGGCGCATGGTCGCTTTGGCTCCGGAATTCGGGTTTTCAGTCACTTCGGCATTTGTTTCCCCCAGCAGCCCCGAATTGGGCCGGGATGCCGGGGAATTGGCCGGGGTGGCGGCTTTGGGCGTGCCACTGACCTCCCTGGCGACGGCTTCCGCGGCGTTCATGAATACCCGGGTGCTGATTGAAGTTTCTTCCCCGGCGGGCATGCGTCATGCCTTGGCGGCATGCCGGACGGCCAAAGTGCCCATGGTCATCGGCACCACCGGCCTTTCCGCCGAAGATCAGCAGGCGCTGGCCCAGGCATCCTTGGAAATACCCATCCTGCAGGCCACCAGTTTCAGCCTGGTGGTCAATGTGATGTGGAAACTGGCGGCCGAAGCCGCACGCATGCTGGGGCCGGCCTACGACATCGAGGTGATGGAAACCCACCACCGTTTCAAGAAGGACGCGCCCTCCGGCACCGCCATGACCTTGGTGCAAAAACTCTGCGACGCCACCGGACGCAACATCCATGAAGATGTGGTGTACACCCGGGCCGGCCACGAGGCCACCCGCAAGCCCAACGAAATCACCGTGCAAACCCTGCGCTTGGGGGACTGCCCCGGCGAGCACACGGTCTATTTCGGGGCGCCTGGCGAGCGCATGGAAATCAAGCATGTCTCCACCACCCGGGATTCGTATGTGCTGGGCGCCCTGCGGGCTGCCAAGTGGCTGGCGAACCAGAAGCCAGGGCGCTACAGCATGGCGGATGTGCTGGGAATCTGAGATTTTGACGATCAAGCCGTCCAGACGGACGGGAATGAACCCGCTTTCGCTATCATTCCCGCCTTGTTTTCCCGTTTCCCGCCCCCTTGGCCGGCACCCGCCGACCCCCTCAAGGAACCCCGCATGTCCACCGTCCGCGCCTTCATGGAACGCCATTACCTGCACTACAACGCCCGCGAAACCCTCGCGGCGGCCAAGGCGTGGGAGGCGCATGTGGAAGCCGGCGGCAAGATGATGGTCACCCTGGCCGGGGCCATGAGCACCGCCCGCATCGGCCGGATCCTCGGCCGTTTGATCAAGAAGGGCTATGTGCATGCCATCACCTGTACCGGCGCCAACCTGGAAGAGGACGTGTTCAACCTGGTGGCCGCCAACGACTACAAGATCATCGCCGACTGGCGCTCGCTGTCGACCGCCGACGAGCAGAAACTCTACGACCAGGGCTACAACCGCGTCACCGACACCTGCATCCCCGAAACCGTCATGCGCCACATCGAAAAGCGCATGTACGCCATCTGGGACCGCAGCCTGGCTTCCGGCGAGCGCCACTTCCCGTTTGAATGGTTCCGCGAAATCATGAAGCAGCCGGATTTGAAGAAGCACTTCCAGATCCCGACTTCCGATTCGTGGATGTATGCCGCGATGGAAAAGGGCCTGCCCATTTTCACCCCCGGCTGGGAAGATTCCACCCTGGGCAACATGTTCAGCGGCTGGTGCATGAAGCGCGGGGTGGAAGCCCACACCATGCTGCGCGGCGGCACCGAATCCATGGTGATGCTGGCCCACTGGTACCGCGCCAACTGCGGCCTGCCCAACGGCGGCGCGGTGGCCAAGACCAAAAAGGGCGGCAAGCGCGGCGGCAAGGTGAAGCTGGAGCACCCCAGCGTCGGCTTCTTCCAGATCGGCGGCGGCATCGCCGGCGACTTCCCGATCTGCGCCGTGCCGATGATGGTGCAGGACCTGGAATGGGAAGACACGCCGTTCTGGGGCTACTTCTGCCAGATCTCCGACGCCGTCACCAGCTACGGCGGCTACTCCGGTGCGGTGCCCAACGAAAAGATCACCTGGGGCAAGCTTGACGGCAAGACGCCGAAGTTCATGATCCAGTCGGATGCGACGATCGTGGCGCCGCTGATCTTTGGGTATTTGCTCAAGGATTGAGGGAAGACAAACAACGCAACGAGCCCTGAGCGCGAGCTCAGGGTTTTTTGTTGCCTACCGGCTTAGGGACAGACCTCACATCCATCAATTTTAAAACAACTTAACCATTAGGTGCAGACCTCATGAGTCCCCCGCCGCCCAACCAAAAACCCCAAGGCTGCGCCTTGGGGTTTGGATTCATCTTCTTCAGTTCCCTCACTTCTTCCAAGCCCGGTGCGCCGGCCCCACATAAACCTGCCGCGGACGGTAAATCTTCGATTTCGAATCCCGCACTTCCTTCCACTGGGCGATCCAACCCGGCATGCGGCCGATGGCGAACAGCACGGTGAACATGTTGGTGGGGATGCCCAGGGCCCGCATGATGATACCCGAGTAGAAATCCACGTTCGGGTACAGGTTACGGCTCTTGAAGTAATCCTCGTTCAGGGCGGCGTCCTCCAGTTGCTTGGCGATGTCGAGCAAGGGGTCGTTCACATGCAGCTTGGCCAGCACCTTGTCGGCGGCCTTTTTGAGGACGCGCGAACGGGGGTCGAAGTTCTTGTACACCGCGTGGCCGAAGCCGTAGAGTTTTTCCTGCTTGTTCTTGACGCGCTCCAGGAACTGGGCCGGGGTCATGCCGCTCTGGTGGATGTATTCCAGGCGCTCCAAGACCTCGGCGTTGGCCCCGCCGTGCAGGGGGCCCCACAGGGCGCACACGCCGGCGGCACAGCTGGCCGACATACTGGCGCCCGACGAGCCGACCATGCGCACGGTGGAGGTGGAGCAGTTCTGCTCGTGATCGGCGTGCAGGATGAAGATTTTGTCCAGGGCGTCCACCACATCCGGGTCGGGCACATGGGCCTTGGTCGGGGTGGAAAACAGCATGTAAAGGAAGTTTTCGCAGTACGAATAACCGGCCTTGGGCGCCAGAATCGGCAGGCCGGCCGAGGTGCGGTAGGCGGCGGCGGCCAGGATGATCACCTTGCCCATCAGGCGGGCTGCATCCTCCTCAAACTCGGCCTTGTTGTTGAAACCGCTGTCGGAATAACGGCCCGAGGTCAGGTTGATCATCGCCGACAAGGTGGCCATCGGGTGGCTGGTGGCCGGCAGGCCGGACATGGCCGCAACGATGTCCTCAAAGGTCTGCTCATCATGCTTCGAAAGCAGCTTGGTGAAGTGCGCGTGGGCTTCGGCCGTGGGCAGGTCGCCGTGGAACAGCAACTGGGCGGTTTCGATGAAGGTGGCGTTCTGGGCCACTTCGGCGATGTCGTAGCCGCGGTAGCGCAGGATGCCCTGCTCGCCGTCGATGAAGGTGATGCCGCTCTTGACCGCGCCGGTGTTGCGGTAACCCTCGTCCAGCGTGATGTAGCCGGTGGCGTCGCGCAGCTTCGACACATCCACCGAATGCTCGCCCTCGCTCCCCACCACCACGGCCAGATCCAGGGTTTTGTCGCCGATTTGCAGCTTGGCGGAAGACGGGGCGGCGGGCAGTTGGGCGGAGTCGCTCATGGGTCTGTTGAAAAAGGGGAACGGGGCGCGGAGTGAACGGCGTTCGGAGAACGGTAGTGTAGGCAAGGAAACCGGGGTTTGCCAGCAAGATGTCATGCGCAAAAAACAGCCTTGGGAGCGCGAGGCTCCCGCTCACCCGCCATGGTGGCGGGTGCGGTTGTGGAACGAGGTGGTGGCGCCGTTGAACTGCAGTTCCACCACCCCGGTCGGCCCGTTGCGCTGCTTGTCGATGATGACCTCGGCCAGGCCCACCTTGTCGGGGTTGCCCAGCATCCATTCCTCGTCGCCCTTGTGGTAGTACTCCTCGCGGTGCAGCAGCATGACCACGTCGGCGTCCTGCTCGATGCCGCCGGACTCCTTGAGGTCGCTCATGCGCGGGCGCTTGCTGTCGCCGCGGCCCTCGACCTGGCGGTTCAACTGGGCTAGGCAGATGATCGGCACGTTGAGCTCGCGCGAGAGCGCCTTGATGCCGCGCGAGATGAAGGCCACCTCCTCGTGGCGGGCCTGGAAGCCGGGCTCGCTCATGAGCTGCAGGTAGTCCACAAACATGGCCTTGATGCCGTGCTCCACCACCAGCCGGCGGGCCCTGGCGCGCATTTTCATGAGCGAGAGCTGCGGCGTGTCGTCGATGTACATGGGCGCCTCGTGCAGCTCCCCCACCGCGCGGCTCAGGGCCGCGTGGTCGTCGCGGCCGAGCATGTTCTTGCGCAGTTTCTGCGAATCCACCTGGGAGCGCGAGGTCAAAATGCGCTGCGCCAGCTGGCCCTTGCTCATTTCCATCGAGAACACCGCCACCGGGATGCGGTTGATGACCGCCATGTGCTCGGCCACCGACAGCAGGAAAGCGGTCTTGCCCATGGACGGGCGGGCGCCGACCACGATCAGTTCGCCGCCGTGGAAGCCGTTGGTCATCTCGTCGATGTCCATGAACCCGCAGGAAAGCCCGGTCAGGCCGTGGCCCTGGCCGGCGCGGGCGTCGATGATTTTCATCTGCTCTTCCATCAGCACCTTGAGGCTTTCGGCGCGGTCCTCGCCCTTGCCGTCCTGCAGCTGGAACAGGCGGGCGCTGGCGCGGTCGAGCAATTCGGCGGCCGGCAGGTTCTGGTTGTAGCAGTCGTCCAAGGTGAGGCCCGAGGACTCGATGAGCCGCCGCACCACCGCCTTTTCCTTGACGATTTTGGCATAGTGCGGCGCGCTGGCCGCCGACGGCACCATTTCGTGCAGTTCCACCAGGTAATCCGGGCCGCCGACCTGCTCCAATATCTGCTTGTCGGCCAGGGCCTGCTTGAGCGCCACCACATCGGTGGCGCCGTTGTGGTTGTAACTGGTGATCAGCGTCTCGTAAATGGCGGCATGGCCGGGATGCGAGAAATCCTGCGGGCCGCCGATGATCTGGATGACATCGCCGCACACCCGCCAATCCACCATCATGGAGCCCAGCAGCGCCTTTTCGGCGTCCAGGGCCACCGGCGGCGATTTTTCGAACAGATGCGCCACATCCACGATGCGGGGCTCGGCGAAGTTTTTGTTGCGGCGTTTGGGCGTGGCGGTGGCGTCGGACATAGGGGGCGGATTGTGGCGGGTTGCAGGATAAAAACCTGCCGCCAAGCTTGGCCTGTCGGATTGTGTGGAAGACTGGGGAAAAAGCCATGTCTTTCCCACCGGACCGAGGGCGGCCCGCCCTCGCTGCCTTGCGCTTTCAACCATGCAGGCGTCTTCCTTTTTCCAAGGCATCTTCCG
>CANIYR010000031.1 GCA_947471825.1 Phycisphaeraceae bacterium
GCGACCGTACCACCCTGTTGGTACTCGAGCGCCCCAGCGACATCGTGACCGTCGAGCAACTGGGCGTCTACCGCGGCCTCTACCATGTGCTGATGGGCCGGCTTTCCCCCTTGGAATCCGTCGGCCACGGCGACCTCAACATCGCCCAGTTGCTGCGCCGCGTGCGGCAGGGTTCCGCCGAATCGCGCATCCAGGAAGTCATTTTGGGCACGCAACCCACCATGGAAGGCGACGGCACAGCCGCTTATCTGGCTGAAAAATTGGCACCCTTGGGCGTCAAGGTCTCGCTTCTGGCCCGCGGCCTGCCGGTGGGCGCCAGTTTGCAGGCCGTTTCCAAGGCCGTCCTTTCCCACGCTGTCCAAGGTCGCACCGGCCTTTAAGGGGTAGCGTGCGAAGTCCCTAAACTATCCCTCCCACAATGCGCCTCGAAAGTTCCCTCCAACAACGCATGGATCAGCGCCAAACGCTGGACCCCCGCCTGATCCAGGCGATGGAGGTGCTGCAGCTGTCGGCGCCGGCCCTTGAGCAGAAAGTCGAATCGGAACTGGCGGAAAACCCGGCCCTGGAAGTGGAACGGGAGCGCGGCGAAGCAGGCGAATGGCAATGGGCCGACCACAAGATGCGCCAGGGCGAACGCGACGATTCTTTCGCCCCGCGCCGGGTGCGAGCCCCCTCCGGCGAGCGTGACGCCAAGATGGAGGCGATGGCCAACGCCCCGGCGCGCGGCGAATCGCTGCACACCCAGTTGCACAACCAGTGGCATGTGGCCGCCGTGGATGCCGATGACCTGGCCCTGGGCGACTACCTGCTCTCGCGCATCGACGCCGACGGCTACCTGCGCGACGGCGCCCAAGCCATGCTCGCCGCCGCCCCGCCAAGGACCGAAGCCGAAGACATTGAGCGCGTCATCAAACTGCTGCAAAAAAATCTGGAGCCGCCGGGCCTGGCCGCCCGCAACCTGCGCGAATGCTTTTTGCTGCAAATGCAGGCCGAAGACCGCCAAACTGAAGACGGCCGGACTGGCTGCGAAGACGGGGAGAACCGCAGGCTCGAGCGCGCCATCGTCGAGCGCCACCTGCCCGACCTGGAAACCAACCGCCTGCCGAAAATAGCCGAAACACTGGGCTTCCCGGTGACCCGGGTGCAGGCCGCCGTGCGCCGGCTGCGGCGCTTCCACCCGCACCCGGGCCGCCTGCTCGCCATTGAACCGGTCTGCAACATCTACCCGGATGCCTCGGTGCGTTTTGATGAACAAACCGGCGACGCCGTCATTGAACTGGCGCGGGGCAACCTGCCGGCCCTGACGGTCAACCCCGAAATCGAGGCCCTGACCCGCGACAAAGGCGCTGATGCCGAAGCCCGCAAAACCATGGCCCAGTATGTGGGCAAGGCCCGCACCCTGATAGAGGCCATGGAGCAGCGCAAACTCACCCTGCTGCGGGTCATCGGCGAAGCGGTGCGCGACCAGCGCGCTTTTTTCGACCAGGGCCCGCAGGCGCTCAAGCCGCTGACCGAAACCGAAGTCGCCGAACGCATCGGCGTGCATGTGGCCACCGTTTCGCGCGCCGTCTCCGACAAATACCTGGAAACCCCGCGCGGCATCATCCCGCTGCGCATGCTGTTTTCCGCCGGCACCACCAGCGCCAGCGGCGAAGCCATGGCATGGGGCGCGGTGCAGGCCAAGATGAAACAGATCGTCGAGGGCGAAGACAAGAAGAAGCCCCTGTCGGATGACGCGCTGGTGGAGGAACTGAAAAAGGCCGGCATCACCATCGCGCGCAGGACGGCGGCGAAGTACCGGGATGAGTTGGGCATTCCGACGGCGAGGGATCGGAAAGAGCATTGAGGGGAACCCCTCACATGCCCCCAATCGCCACCGTCGGATCTTTTTCCTTGTTCACATTACCAACCGAAATGCGCGCTGCCACCTCCCGGTGCGCCGCGCCATTCAAACAAGACAAATCCGGCGCAGCTTGCGCCTTGACCGCGTAGCATTCCAACACCACCTTCAGGCGAGCCTCCGCATCCGCCACTCTGGCATGCGCAAGTTCACCTGCATTCAAAGCCTTTTCAGCAGCATCCATTGCGGCATGTGCCAAATCGTGGCCGTGGCTGATCAGGACCAAATCCACCCCGGCCTGCAACGCTTTGACGCTCGCCCCCACCACGCCGCACCAACCTTGACCGTTGGCAATCGCCTTCATTTCCATGCAGTCCGAAATGCGCAAACCGCCGAAGCCCATTTCCCCGGCCAGCAAATCCGTCATCACCTTTTTGGACAAGGTGCCCGGCACGCCGGAATCCAGCGCCTCAAACACCACATGCGCGCTCATGATGCTGGCCACGCCGCCTGCAATCGCGGCGCGGAAGGGCAGCAACTCCACCGCCTTCAACCGGTCCATGCCATGCCCCAGACGCGGTAGCGCCAAGTGGCTGTCGGTGTCGGTGTCGCCATGGCCGGGAAAATGCTTGGCGCAGGCCGCCACACCCACCTCTTGCATACCTTGGGCCAGCGCCACGCCAAGGCGGGCCACCGTCTCCGGATCGCGGGCCAGGGAACGGGTGCCGATGACCGGGTTGGCCGGGTTGGAATCCACATCCATGACCGGCGCGAAATTGAGGTCGATGCCAACCGCCTTCAATTCGCGGCCCAGCACGCGGCCGACTTCCCGGCCCAATGCGCCATCGCCGGTGGCGCCCAGATCGCGCATGGCGGGGATGGCGGTGAACCCCTCGCGCAGGCGGGCCACCCGGCCGCCTTCCTGGTCGATGGTGATGAGGAGCGGCCGGCCGGCATACGCCTTCAAATCATGGCAAAGCCGGGCCACCTGCTCCGGGGATCGCACATTGCGGGCAAACAGGATGACGCCGCCGACCCCGCGGTCGAGCAGGCGGCGGGTGGAATCGTCGAGTTCCGGGCCAGGCAGGCCGATGCAAAAAAGGGATGGGATGGGCATGGAGTAAATTGTAGGCGTCAAGGCCTCCGTTCCGTCAACGAGCCCCGAGTGGAAGTTAAGGGTATGCCAACCCTTCCCGGCACGATTCTCCCGGGCTCGTCCATACAATTCCCCCATGCCCATCCTTGCCACCACCGTCTCCCTGATCGACTGGTCCATCGTCATCGCCTTTCTCATCGGGGTGGTGGCCTTCGGATTGTGGGTCGGCCGCAAGAAAACCGAGGGAAAGGACTTCTTCCTGGCCGGGCGCAACATCCCGGCCTGGGCGGCGGCGATTTCGCTGGTGGCCACGGCGTTGTCGGCGGCGACTTTCATCGGCGGGCCGGCGGAATCCTTCGGCGGCAACCTGTCCTATCTCATCCTCAACATCGGCAGCATCCTGGGCGGCATCCTGGCGGCCCTCTGGTTGATCCCGGCGGCGTACAAGGCGGGCGGCACCACCATCTACGGCTTGCTTGGCACCCGCTTCGGGCCCTCGGCGCAAACGGCGGCGGGGCTGTCCTTCCTGGCCGGCCGCTTGCTTGCTTCGGGCGCGCGGCACTTCATCACCGGCGTGGCTTTTTCGGCCATCGTGTTCGGCGACATGGAAAAGGCGCACCTGATCCCGTCCATCCTGATCACGGGCGTTTTGGGCACGCTGTATGCCGCCAAAGGCGGCGTGAAAGCGGTGATCTGGACCGACATCCTGCTGTTCGCCGTGCTGATGGCCAGCGTTGGCGCCTGCGTGTGGGTGATTTGGCGCGACATTCCGGTGGATGCCGCCACCGTGGTGCGCGAAATGGAGGCGGCCAAAAAACTGACCCTGCTGGATTGGTCGTGGGATTGGTCCAACGCCTATACCGTGTGGGCCGCGCTGGCCTCCACCCTGTTTTATGCGGCGCTTTACGGCGCAGACCAGGATCTGGCCCAGCGCATGCTGACCTGCCGTTCGCCGCAAGCCGCAAGCAAATCGCTGATCATGGGCGTGATTGCCGGATTGCCGCTCAACATGCTGTTCCTGTGCCTGGGCGTGGCGTTGTGGGTGTACTACAAGCGCCCGGATCTGATGGGCACCCACGCCCCCACCGACCCCTTGGTGCGCGAAGCGCAGGTGTTCCCCCAGTTCATCCGCGAACACCTGCCGGTCGGTTTCAAAGGCCTGGCCATCGCCGGCCTGTTCGCCTGCTCACTGGGTTCCCTGGCCTCGGCCATCAGCGCCATGGCCTCCAGCGCGTGGAACGACCTCAACCAGATTCCCTCCATCGGCCGCCTGACCGCCAAAGCCAGCCCGCGCGGCGCCTCGCTGTGGACCGGCGCCGCCTTGACCGGCGTCGCAGTGCTGTGCGCCCTGGTTTACGACCCGGAGAAGGACAGCCTGATCAAATTCGCGCTCAAGGTGATGACTTTCGCCGCCACCGGCCTGCTTGGCGTGTTCATGGCGGCGCTATGGACCAAGCGCGGCAATGCCAAAAGCGTCATCTGCGCCTTCATCGCTGGCGCAGGGGTGGCCGGCACGCTGTACTTCGTGAATGTGGTGCCTATGGAAAAAGATGGCAAGATGATCTTCCTGCCGCTGGCTTTCCCATGGGTGATGGCGCTGGGCACATTGGCGGCTTTTGCGGTGTGCATTGCGGAGAAAGGCGACTCCCAAAAACCTACTTTGCCCGCCTGACGCAGCCCAGATCCACCACCACCCCGCCGGGGAAATACGCGTCGGCATTCAGCGTGTCCTTGTCCACAAAGGTGAACACCACGGCGTTCACCCGGTTGTTTTCGACAAATTCCATGTCGCCGCGACCCGGGCCGGCATAGCGGCCGCTGTCATGGGCCTGCGCATGAAAGTGGACATGGGCCAGGCCGTCGCGCAGGCGCTCAAACAACTTTTCCGGCGGGTCGTAGCGTTCGTTGTGGCGTTTGACCAAGGGCAGGATGGCGTCGAACACGACCGCGTTTTCATCATTCCAACACAGCAAACCTCCGTGTTCGGAGCGGGTGTCGTCCAAATCGCGGTCGGCTTCCCTGAAGAGGGCGGAGACGACCGCCGGCGTGCGCAGGCCGCGCAGAATTTCAGCGCAAACGGCGGTGTCGGTGGCGCTCGGGGTACCCTTGGTGTTGAGCGGAGGGTCCTGGGTGCGGGCGACCGGCGGGGACAGCGGGGTGAAGGATGCGGCCAGCAGGTTGCGGCGGGCAAGGGGCAGTCCGCGGGGGGCAACGGGGGTTTGGTTCTTGAGTTGGGGGAGGGTGGATTGGGTGCGGAGGATTTCGATTTCCTCGTCGACCATCAAATTTTGATCAAGCAATAAAGCGAATTTCTTCAATATCGCCAATTCACTGCCGTCGGGAATCTTTTCGGAAAGCGACGATGGCTCCCACTCCCCCGATACCGGAGGGATCTTTTTAAACGATTGTGAACGCAACAATGTTTCCTCGCCCTTTCTCAGATTGACCTGAGATAGCGCCAACCATGCCGCTTTCTGCATCTTGGCATCGCCAGCCCACTGCCGACCACAAATCACATCCATCAAGACATCCCTATCTCGGCCAACAATCGTATCGATAACGGCGGATTCTCGACCTTCGAATTTCTCCTCCCAAGTAGTCCCTTTGGGACTGCTCATAAACAGCACCATCACCCTGAGCGACCTCTCATCCTTCCTCTTCCCCGCCTCTTCGCAAATCCACCGCCACATCGGCCCCCTGTTCACCGCCCTGTAATCCCTCTCCACCCTTTTCCAAAACCCCTCCGCGTCCGCGTCCAGCAACTTCCGCGCCGCCGGGGCGCGCACGCTCATGGCATCGCTTCCGTCGAAGACCACCCGCCAGAGTTCCTTGGCATCCCCAGCCGACATTTCCGCCACCGCGCGGATGCGGGTGAGCTCGCCGGACTCCTTGTCGCGCAAAAGCGCGGCCGGCGACCGCGCGGAGACGCAGGCGGCAAGGGGGAGGAGGATGGCGGCGCAGAAAGAATGAGTTGGCTTCATGGTGCGTGTTTCGACCCGGATGGCTGAAGTTCGGCCAAGGCCGGCCCATCGGCTGAAGCCGATGCTACTTCACCGGAAAATCCAACCGGTATTCCAACTTCACCCCGCCGAGCGTATTGAGCATGTCGCGCATTTGCGAAGGCTGGATGTTGGTCAGGTCCACCCCGGCCTCGGCCACGCGCGATGAACCGAGCAAGCGCGATGCCAAGCCGCCCTTTTCATGGCGGATGATCGCCACCTGGGCGTCTTCGCCCAATCCGGCGTCCTTCCGGGCGCGCGCCACAGCCTCGTCCAGGTAGCCGATCTGATCCACCACCTTCAATTCCAGGGCTTCCTTGGCGGTGTACACCTTGCCGTTGGCAAAGGCCTTCACCTGTTCCTTGGTGGCGCCATTCTTGACGCGCCCTTCTTCAACCACTTCCAGGAAACGGCCGTAGGCGGAATTGATCATGTTGCCCAAGACGCCCTTGGCCGCCCGGCCGGCAGGGGTCAACTCGCCCTTGTCGTCGTACCAGGTGACGAACAGGTCGTTGGCATCGGCCTTGTGCGGCGAGCCGTCGGCAATCACGGTGTTCATTTCCACGCCGAACTTCTTGGCCAAGCCACCCAAGGCCGGCACCTGGGCGATGACGCCGATGGAGCCGGTGATGCAGGTGCGCTCGCAAACGATGGCATCGCAGGGCATGGCGATGTAGTACCCGCCGCTGGCGGCAATGCCGCCGAAGGAGGCGATCACCTTCACATTCTTGTGATGGGCGCGGAAAAGTTGCAAGGCATGATGCATCTGGTCGGAGGCCGACACGCCGCCGCCGGGCGAGTCAATATGGATGACCAGGGCGGCTGGCTCGTGCTCGTCGAGATGGCTTAGCGCCTTGGAGAAATATTCCGATTGTGCGCCGTCGATGGCACCGGCCACCTCAAGCACCACGATGCGCTTGGGATCACGGTCGTTGATCGGCATGGAACCCGCAAACGGCTTTTCGGTGGCGTTGCTCAGGATGACCTGGCCGATGACGGCAATCATCAGGTACGCGTTGATCAGCAGGGAAACAACGAGCACCACCTTCATGACCTTGGCCAGACCGCCTTTTTTCTGGCCGGCGCAGCAGCAGGCGGGGGCGACTTGGATGACGGCGGGCTGAACATTGACGGGATCGGCCATGACTTTATCCTTGGGGTTGCGGGAAACCGGGCGTGGAAGGCCGTATCCTATCGCGGCAACCGCCCCTTTCCACCACAAAATGCGCCATCTTCACCTAGACCCCGTCGGCGGCATCGCCGGAGACATGTTCCTCGCCGCCTTGATTGATCTGGGATGCCCCCTCCAAGCCGTGACCGACGGCCTGAAACACCTGAAAACCGAACAACCCTGGAAATTGACGGCACGCAAGGTGGAACGCCACACCATCGGCGCCACCCATTTGATGGCGGTCATCGGCGGGGAAGGCTTGGTCGCGCACAGCCACGACGACGACCACAGCCACCCCTGCGGACAGGATGCACGCCGGGATGACCATGCCCACGGACACCCGCACAGCCATACCCACGCGCATGGACACGCCCATTCTCATCCCCATGTCCATGACCATGGTCATGGACACCCTCATCACCACACCAGTGCCAAGGATGTGATGGCCATGGCCGCCAGCCTGCCGGGCCCCATGCGCCTGCGCGACCGCGCCACCGCCATCGTGCGGGTGCTCGCCATCGCCGAGGCCAAAGTGCACGGCAAACCGGTGGAAGATGTGCATTTCCACGAGGTCGGCGCGGTGGATTCCATCATCGACATGCTCGGGGCCGCCATCGCCCTCGAGCATCTGGGCATTGATTCGCTTTCCTGCGGCGCCCTGCCCCTGGGCGGCGGCTTCGTGAAATGCGACCACGGCATGATGCCCCTGCCGGCCCCCGCCACCGCCCACCTGCTGGAAGGCTGCCCGACCCGCGGCATTGATTTTGACAAGGAAACCGTGACCCCCACCGGCGCGGCCATCGTCAAGGCGCTGTGCACATCGTTTGGCACGCCGCCGGAAATGGTGCTGACGGGGATCGGCTACGGGGCCGGGACGCGGGATGACGCGCATGCGCCGAATTTGCTGAGGGTGATGCGGGGGGAGAGGTGAGCGATGGAGACCATGGACAAGCTCCTGCTTAGTGTTCCGGCGGTCGTTTGGCTGGTGGGATGGGGCATGCTGGAAGCCAACACGCTGGTCAAAGTGCGCTGCCGCAAACCGTGCGTCCGCTGCGCCCCTGACATCTGCAAGGGCCTGCCGCTGCACAGCGTCCAGAACGCCTCGCCCATGGCCGAAGTGCGCGTCCCGCTGTTCGGCCAGACGCAATTGGCGGCCTCCACCGGTCTCATGACCATGGCTCCGCGCACGCAGCAAGCCGTGTTCGCCCATGAAATGGCGCATCTGGTTTGCCGCCACGCCCGGCTTGTGCGGTGGCTGGCTTTTGTGGGAATGGCTACGGCAACCTTGGCCGCCGGATTGATCCTGCTGTTCTCCGACGGCCAATGGCGGTGTGTGATGGTGCTGCTCTGGTTTGGCCAATGGTATTTCCTGTTCCCCCTTTTCTTTCTCCTCGAACGCCAAGCCGACGCCGGCGCTGCCGCCCTGCTTTCCGGCACATCCCCCACCGTCACGACCGAAGCCGCCAACGCCGTGGCCAACGCCGTGATCGCCATTGAAACTGTCAACTCCCCGTTGCGGGCCGGCCAACACACGCAAAAACTGCCCTTTGGCCTGCTCAAGAAAAAATTGGAGAAAGAGGCGCCGATCATTGACCAACGACATGCGATTTACCACGCCCAAATGGCCGAAAAACGCGCCGCCCGCATCCGAGCCCTCATCGGCCAACCCTGCGGTGACACCGCCCCCGACCGCGCCGTACGCTGGATTTGGCGGATTTCGTTCGTGCTGCTGGCGTTGGATATTGCGGCGGTTGCATGGCTCGCCCTGCGGTGATTGGCTGTACTCCAAAATTCGCGCCTCCGTTATCCTTTATACCCCCACCCCCCGCCCCATACTTCCCCCGATCCCATGCCCTTCACTTTCGTCAAAATGCACGGTCTTGGCAATGACTACGTCTACGCCGACGGCTTCTCGCAATCCTTCGCCGACCCCGCCAAGCTGGCCATCGAAGTCTCCCACCGGAACCTCGGCATCGGCGGCGACGGTCTGATCCTGGCCCTGCCCCCCGAAGCCGGGGTGGATGCCGACGCCCGCATGCGCATGTTCAATGCCGACGGGTCGGAGGGTGAAATGTGCGGCAACGGCGTGCGCTGCGTGTGCAAGTTGGTGGTGGACCACCAGCTTGGCGCCGGCCACACCAACAATCCGCTGCGCATCCAGACCGGCCGCGGCGTGCTGAAACTCAAGTACGAAATCGGCGCGGACGGCAAGGTGGCCCAGGTGCGGGTGGATATGAGCCCGCCGATCCTCGACCCCGCCAAGGTGCCGGCGCTGACCGCCAAAATGCGCCCGACCGGCCAGGCGCAAACCTTTGTGGTGGAGGCACCGGGCAACGGCCGCGCCTACGAAGCGACGCTGGTTTCCATGGGCAACCCGCACGCGGTCATTTACGTACCGGAAGTGTCGGAGAAGACCAGGGTGCAACTGCTCGAAGACGGCAAAGCCTTGGAATTCCATCCCGCATTCCCGCGCCGCATCAATGTGCATTTCGTGCAGGTCTTGGCCAGGGATGAAGTCCGCGTGCTGCACTGGGAGCGCGGCAGCGGACCGACCCTGGCCTGCGGCACCGGAACCTGCGCGGTGGCGGTGGCCGGCATGCTGACCGGCCGCACCGGCCCGGCCGTCACCGCCCACCTGCCCGGCGGGGATCTGCGCATCGAATGGTCCGGCAATCCGGCTGATTCCGTGTTCATGACCGGCCCGGCGACCGAAGCCTTCACCGGTGTCTGGCCGGCTTGAAAAACCGGCGGCCGTATTCCCGCATACCCCATGAAAAAAGCGCGGCTTGGCCGCGCTTTTTTCATGGGGTATGCGGGAATCACTTGCCGGGAATGCCTGGTGTTTCAGCCTTCGGCGGCACGCCGACGATCGAGAAGCCGGCATCCACATGGATCGTTTCGCCGGTGACGCCGCTCGAAAGCGACGACAGCAGGTAGGCGGCGGTGTCGCCGACTTCCTCGCCGGTGTTGCAGCGCTTCATCGAGGAGGCGAACTCCTGGTAGCGGATCATGTCGTCCATGCCGCCAACACCGGCGCCGGCCAGGGTCTTGAACGGGCCGGCCGAAATGGTGTTGACGCGGATGTTGCGCGAACCAAGCTCGAAAGCCAGGTAGCGCGTGGTGTGTTCAAGGGCTGCCTTGGCGATGCCCATGACGTTGTAGCCCGGGGTGACTTTTTCGCCGCCATAGTAGGTCAGGCTGACGATCGAGCCGCCGCTGGGCATGAGTTCCATGGAGACGCAGCGCTGGGCCATGGCGAGCAGGGTGTAGGCGGATGTGTCCACCGCATCCTTGTAAACCTGGCGCGGGGTCTTGTGGAACATGTCGGGCTTGAGGTAATCCTTGTCGGCGAAGGCGACCGAGTGGACCACGAAGTCCAGGGTGCCGAAATCGGCCTTGATGGCGGAAAAAACCTCATCCAAGGAGGCGTCGGAGTTCACATCGCAGGGCTTGAGCCAGGGGTTCTGAATGCCCAAGGCCTCGATGGCCTTGCCGACGCGGTGCTCCATCTTGCCCATCGGCAGGTAGGTGAAGATGATTTCCGCGCCCTGCTGCCTGAGGGATTGCGCGATGAACCAAGCATAGGAACGCTCGTTGGCGATGCCGAAGACGATGCCGCGTTTGCCGGAAAGGATGCCCATGAGGGGGATGCTCCGAAAGAGGGTGGGGTAAAGTGTGGAGAGGATAAGGGATGGCGGTTTTTTGGGGGAGAAACGGGCGAAGTTTCAAACCGCCCATCAGGACCGGGCAGGCCAATCCCCTGATGAACCGCGATCACATCCCACCACGGGAGGTCCGGTAGGCATGCGGCGTCATGCCCAGGCGGGTCCGGAAGCAGCGCAACAGGCGGCGCTCGTTGTTGAGCCCGGCCCGCTGCGCGACAACCGACAATTTAAGGCCGGTTTCCGCCAGGAGGCGGCACGCCTCCTGCATACGAATCCGTTCGATCTCATCGGTGACGGACCTGCCCAATTCGTCCTGAAAAGCCTGCTTCAGGCTGCTGCGCGCCATGCGGGCGGCGCCGGCCACATCTTCAACCTGGATCGGCTGGCGAAATTGGTCATGAATGAAGCGCACCGCGGCGGAAACACCGGTGTGGTCGGTCGCCACATGGTCGGTGCTGCGCCGCACGCAGATGCCAGCCGGGGGCAAAAACACCGTGCGGGGGGCGGCACGCCGGTCATCCATGAGGCGCTGCAGTTCTTCGGCGGCACGGTAACCTTGGGCCTCCATGTCCAGCACCACGCTTGACAGCGGGGTGGCCAGATGTTCGCACACCAGCGCGTTGTTGTCGATGCCGAGGATCGCCACCTGCTCCGGGACGCGCAAACCGGCGCGGGCGGCGGCATGCAGCACCTTGACGCCGTAATTGTCGTTGAAACACAGCACCCCGACCGGCCCGGGCAGCGCGGCCAACTGGCGCCCCAAATCCCCTTCCGCCTCCGACCAGTGCCCGGGGCACGGCGCAAGCGGGTGCAAGGCGTGGCCGCGGCGCTTCAATTCGGCGCAGAAACATTCGCGGCGGTCGGCCACCGAAAGGGAAGCCGTGGCGGGGAAATAGGCGAAATTCCGGATGCCGCGGCCCAAGAAATGCTCCGTCGCGAGGCGCGCGACCGCGTGGTTGTCGAACTCCACCATGGTGGTTTTGCGCAGGCCCTGATGGAAAAAACTCATGTCCACCAGCGGCAGGCGCAGGTCGCGCACAAACGCGTGCAGACCCGGATCGGGGGTCGAGCATCCCAGCTTGCAAACCACTCCGTCCCCGCTCCAGTCGGTCAGTGCCTCCTTGGAGTTGGCCATGCGGGCATCCAGGTTCCACCCGTGTTCCAAGGCGAAACGCGCCACGCCGGCATGAATGCGGTGGTCGTACCAGGTCAGTGCCAGGAGGATGGAGCGGGGCGGGATGGACAAAGGGGGCATGCCGGCCATTTTATCCGCCCATCTCGACCATCCGCCCGTCATGCATGGCCGATTCCAGGCACGCGTCCAGCACGCGCTGGGTCTTGAGGGCGATGTCGCCCCAATGCGGGTCGGGCTCGCCGGAAAGCGCCAATTCCCCGAAGGTGCGGAACAGGTTGGATTCCTGGGCGTTCGGGGCGCTGTTGGCATATTCGGGCACCGCCACCCGGAGTGTGTGGTCTTCCATCGCAAAATCGCATCCGCGCGGCGCAAACCGGGCGTTGGTGACCTCGAAGGAAACCTCGCTGCCGAAAAAAGGGCTGACAAAATCGGGGATGCGGGCAAAGCCCTTGGTGCCGCTGAGGACGGACCACTGCTGGTGTTCGCTGTGAAACGAGCAGTAGAACCCCGCCGAGGCGCCGTCGGCGAAAAACAACTCGCCGGAAAACTCCGTCGGCACGGGGGGGCTGCCGTCACCGCGGCAAACCTGGGCGAGCATGCGGCCACTGACGCGGACCGGCATCCGGTAGCGCATCGCCCACAGTGAAAAACGAATGATGTACCAACCCAGGTCCCCCAGGCAGCCGGCCGGTTCCAATGCGCCGCTGGAACGGATGTCGCCGGCCATGAACCCCTCCGGGGCGGCGAAACTGAATTGCGAACAGATCCGCCGCAGCGGGCCCACGCTGCGGCCGTCATCGAGAACCCGGCGCAGCGCGTCCATGCGCAGGCTGTGCATGAACATCACGCCATCCATGAATTGCACCTTGTTTTGGGCGCAGGCGGCAATCATTTCAGCCACATCGGCGGCGCAAACACCCGCCGGTTTTTCGGCCAGCACATGCTTGCCGGCGGCCGCGGCGCGCAGCACCCATTCCTTGCGCAGGCCCGTGGGCAGCGGAATGTACACGGCGTCAATGTCCGGCCTGGCAAGCAGC
>CANIYR010000032.1 GCA_947471825.1 Phycisphaeraceae bacterium
CACCACCAATGTCACCACCATCCTCAATGCATTCACCGTTGGCGGCCTCAGCCCGCTCAATGTCTCCAACCCCGCCGTCACGACCGCCACCCTTGACATTGGCGCGGGCAACACGCTGCGCCTGGGCGTATCGGGCAGCATCATCTCGGCGGCCGGCACGGACCTTTTGGTCACGGGCGGCACGCTGACGGCCGGGGGGTCGGCAGACGATTCCGCCGGCACCCTGACCATCAACGCGACCAACAACATCACCGTGGATTCCGTCATTGCAGACAACGGCACCGGCAAGGTCGGCATCCGCAAGGTCGGGGCGGGCACATTCACGCTCTCCACCGCAGGGGGCGGCGCTTGGGATGCGGCCAACACCATCCAGCCCGCCACCGGCAGCACCTACACGGGCGTCACCGCAGTGTCCCAGGGCGTGCTCAAGGCCGGCGCGGCCAATGCGCTTAGCAACCAATCCCAGGTTGTTTTGGCCCAGGGCGCGACGCTCGACCTGGCCGGCCTCAATCAGCGCATCGGTTCGCTTCAGGACGGCACGGTCAATGCCAACAGCACCACTTCGGGCGGCACTGTCACTTTGGGGACCGGCGAGTTGGTGCTGGGCGAAGACAACACGGCGGTGCCGGCGGTTTTTTCCGGCGTCATTTCCGGCGGCATCGGCATTGCCCTGACCAAGGACGGCACCGGCACCCAGGTGTTGGCCGGCGACAACACCTATGTTGGCTCCACCCGTATCTACGGCGGCACGCTGCAAATCGGCAACGGCGGCACCAGCGGCTCGCTGGGCGTCGGCACCAGTTCGGTGGACTTGGGCACCGGCACCCGCATCGGCACCTTGGCCTTCAACCGCAGCGATGGGGTGACCTTTGCCAACCAAATATCCGGCAACGGCCATGTCGTGCAGGGCGTGGTCGGCGGCTTGGCGTCCGGCACGACCATCCTCTCCGGCGACAACAGTTATGCCGGCACCACCACCGTCAACACCGGCACTTTGCAGGCCGGTTCCACCACCGCTTTCAGCACCCAGTCGGCCGTCACCGTTGCTTCCGGCGCAACACTGAACCTCAACGGGTTCAGCAACTCGGTCCGTTCCCTGGCCGGCGCCGGTGCCGTCACTTTGGGGGCGCCGGCCGGCACCACGCTGACCATCGGGTCGGGGATTTTCCCCGGCGATGTGACGGAGTTTGCGGGTGTCATCAGCGGGGCCGGCAGCCTTCGCCTCGGCGGCGTCGGCGCATCCCAGGCCAGCGCCAGCATCTTCACCCTGTCCGGCGCGAACACTTACGCCGGCATGACCACGGTCAACGCCACGGCCGCAGCATCCCACTCCGTCGTTGCCACGGCCGGGCCCGGCAAACTGGTGCTTGATTATTCGGCGGGTTCCGACCGCTTGGCGGCGGATTCATTGCTGGACCTGGTCAGCGGTGAGATTGTCTTCAACAATCTGGGGGCCAACACCCAGGGGTTCGCATCCACCACGGTGAACACCGCCGCCGGAACCACTTTCCAACTGACCCGGCTGGGCGGTTGGACCACCGGCGTGGTGGATCTGGGCACCTTGGCCCGCCAAGGCGCCTTGGATATTTCTAGCCTCACTGACAATGCCTCGTGGATCCGGGCCTCCGGCAATGTCCTGCAGCAGTTTCAGGGGTTGGTCACCGCCAACCACGGCCAGGGCACCGTGATGACCGATGCCAACGGCTTCTTTTTCCTCTTGATTCCGACGGACTACAGCCAGGGCGGCGCGCTGCCTTCCGGCCCCACCTTGAACATCCGCCTCATCCCCACCGGCGACGGCGGCAACATTCCCAATGCGCCGGTCACCCTGGCCGCATCGGGCACCACCGAAGTCAGGAGCATCATCAACGCCTACGCAGCGGGCAATCCGGTCGCCAAGACGGATGTCACGCTGCAAATCGGTGCCGGCAACACCCTGCGCGTCGGATCGGCCGGCGGTATCACCGCCGCGGCGGGCACGGGTCTGGTGCTTTCAGGCGGAACGCTGACCGCCGGCACCGGAGATGACACCAGTGGGACGCTCACTTTCAATGCGACGAACAACATCCGTGTGGATTCCGTCATCGCCAACAATGGATTTGGCGTTGTATCGCTGGTCAAGAGCGGCGGGGGAACGCTCACGCTCAGTGGCGCCAACACCTATTCCGGCGACACGACGGTCAACCAAGGCACCCTGAATTTCACGGCGTCGGCGGCCTTGGGCAGACTGACCATCGACCCGGCCTGCACCGTGTCTTTTGGCACCGGCGGCGGGGCTCCGGGCAGCGCCGTGCTGTCCTTCATCAATGCGACCAACAGGGGGCTGATCCAGATCGGTTCGGCCGGCTCACTCTCGCTGACCGGTGCCGGCCAACTTCTGGGGACCGGCTCGGTCGCAAACACCGGCATTCTCAACATGGCGGCGGGGTCCGGAACCACCAATGCGGTCGTCAACAGCGGCACGCTGGCCGCCACCGGCGCGATCACGACGGGTGCGCTCACCTTCAACGCGGGCAGCCTGCTCACCCTGGCGGACGCCAATGCGGCCATCACCTCCACCGGCACCATCACGGTCGCGCCGGGGGCCAAACTCGGCATCCTTTCTGCCGTCGGGTTCACACCCGGGGCCACCAAGACGATATTGGCCGGCACTTCCGCATCCGGCACCTTCGATATTGACGCCGGCAGCGCATCCCCAGGTGCGGGCCTGCACTGGGTGAACGTCGCCGACGGGCGGAACATCTACCTGGGCACCCAGTACACACTGACCGCCCCGGCCGCCAATCCCCAGCAGACGTCCCTCTTCAATGCCGTGGATGCCATCAGCACCCAGCCGAATGTGGACCCCGACATCCAAAGCATCATCACCACCCTGGCCGGCCAGTCTGGCGCCCCGTTCCTCGGCACGCTTGACCGTCTGTCCGGCCATGACCGCGCGGCGATGAATGCCGGGCTCATGCAGCACGCCCACACCCGCGGCCAGAACATGCTGCATTGGGCGCAATCCAACCTGGTCAACGGCGAAACGGTGGTCGCCGGCTTGACCGACAAGGCCATGCGCGCCACCGCCCTGGGCGATATGCAGTCAGGGGCCCTGGATGAGGAGGGATTCGGCCTGCAGTTCTTTGTCAGGGCCGACCGCGTGAGCGAAACCCGCGACGCGCAGCCCAGCGGCACGATGGCCTCCACCGCGACCGGCAATGCGTTCACCGTGGGCGTCCACAACCAACTCTCTGACGATTGGAACATTGGCGCGGCCTTCACCTATGACATGGCCGATGTGGCCACGGCTGGCGGTTTGGGCAAGTCCGACGGCAAGACTTACGGCTTTGACTTCTACTTTTCGCGCTTTATGGACGAGGACCAGCGCCTGTATCTGGCCGGCGACATCGGCTTTGGAAAGTCTTCGTCGGACAATGAGCGGGGCGGCATCACCCCCGCCAATCTGACGGCCACCAGCAGCGCCAGCGGCACGGAATTCCATGTTTCCGGTGAAATGGGCTACAAGGCGGACCTTTGGCTGGACGCCCGCCTGACCCCGTATGCGGGCCTGTCCTATGTCAGCAACAAGGTGGGTGCCTATGCGGAGTCCCTGCCTGGCGCCCCGGGCTTGGCCCTTGGTTACGATCAGTCCCAGTCCATTTCGGCTGAAGCCACCGTGGGTGCGGATTTCGCCCAGAGCTTCCAACTCGGCGGCGGCTATGTGCTCATCCCCGGCGTTGGCGCCGCCTGGCACCACCAGTTGCGCAACAGCAGCAATGTGGTGGACACTTACTTCTCCGGGGCCGCCAACACCGTGTTCAGCACCTACCTGGGGGCGCTGGCCGATGACGCGGTGGAGCTCAACGGCACCCTTTCGCTGCAGGGCCCCGGCGGATTCAAGGTCTTTGTCAATGCCCGCACGTACCGCGCCATGGGCTCCACCGCCGGCGGTCACCAAAACAGCATCGGCACCGGGCTGCGTTTGGACTTTTGAGTTGGCCGGCTTTGGCTGGCCGGATGTGTGAAGCCAATGAATGGATCCGTGAAAAAGCCACCGGGCAGCCGGTGGCTTTTTCACGGGCCCAGCCATCGGCCGGTTTGGCCGGCTAGAGCCGGCCCTTGATCAAACTGACGCCGGTCATCGCCGCCGGCTTGTCCAGCCCCATCAGGTCCAGCGCGGTGGGGAACACGTCCGCCAGGCGCCCCCCCGGCCGCAGGCCGGCGGCCGCAGACAGCGCCGGGTCCACCACGATGCACTCGACCGTGTAGGTGGTGTGGGCGGTGTGCGGCGCGTTGTTTTCAGGGTCCCACATCTGCTCGGCGTTGCCGTGGTCGGCGGTCACGATCAGTTTGCCGCCGAGTTCCAGCACCTTGTCCACGAGCGCCCCGACGCAGGCATCCACGGTTTCCACCGCCTTGATCGCCGCATTCAGCTTGCCGGTGTGGCCGACCATGTCGCCGTTGGCGAAATTGACGAGGAAGAAGTCCGGCACATTCGGCTCCGACAGGCGTTTCAAAACGATGTCGCGGATGGCAAAGGCGCTCATTTCCGGCTGCAGGTCGTAGGTGGCCGCCTTGGGCGATTGGGCCATCTGCCACTCCTCGCCGGGGAAGGGCTCATTGCGGTAGTCGTCGGCGAAGAAGGTCACATGCGGATACTTCTCGGTTTCGGCGCAGCGGAACTGGGTCTTGCCCAGCTTGGCCAGGTATTCGCCGCCGATGTCGGTCATCTTGCCCGGCTTGGGATAGGCCACCTGCAGGCCGGGATAGGCGTTGAAGGCGGTGTCGTACTCCGTCATGCACACGAAAGCCAGATCGAGTTTTTGGCCGCGCTCGAAGCCCTTGGCCCCGCTGTCGGGCGACGGGGTCACATTGCCGAAGAAATCCGGCTGCATGAAGGCGCGCACCAGTTCGCGCGGGCGGTCGCCGCGGTAGTTGCAATAGATGACGGTGTCGCCGTCCTTGATCTTGTTTTCCTCCGGATCGCCGATGCCGCGCGGGGTGACGAATTCGTCCCCCTCCTGCGAAGCGTTGGTCGGGTTGTTGTAGAAATCCTCCAGCGCCGAGGCCGCGTCGGGGAAATGCGGGAAGTTGCCGCGCCCGGCCAGCAGGTCGTAGGCGGTCTTGACGCGCTCCCAGCGGTTGTCGCGGTCCATGGCGTAGTAGCGGCCGCACAGGGAGCCGATGACCCCGCAGCCGGCCTGGTCCAGGTGCGCCTCGATCTGGCGCAGGAACGCCTTGCCGGTGAACGGGCCGGTGTCGCGCCCGTCGGTGAACAGGTGCAGCACCACGCGCGGCATGTCCAGGCGCTTGCACAGCTCCACGCAGGCGTAGAGGTGGGTGAGCATGCCGTGCACGCCGGCGTCGCTGGCGATGCACAAGAGGTGCACGCTGCCCTTGTTGCCCCTGGCGCGCTTGACGGCGCCCACCAGCGCCGGGTTGCTGAAGAAGCCGTCCTCGCGGATGTCCTTGGTGATGCGGACCGATTCCTGGTACACGATGCGGCCGGCACCGATGTTCTGGTGGCCCACCTCGGAGTTGCCCATGGTGCCGTCGGGCAGGCCGACATCCTCGCCGCTGGTGGCGATGAGGGTCATGGGGTACTTCTCCTTGAGCGCGTCGCAGCGCGGGGTTTTCGCCAGCGTCACGGCGTTGAAGGCGTTGTGCTCGGGGTGGGGGTTGGTGCCCCAGCCGTCGCGGATGATCAGAACCACAGGTTTGGTGGACATGGCGGATTTTTCAAAAAAGGGAAAGGGGGCGCGGGGATGGATTGTAGAAGGGCGCGTTTGAAGCGGGCGCCCCGCCGGGGGATCTCAGCCCGTTTTTCGCGCGCCCGCCACGGGAGCCCGGGCCCGGAGGCAGGCCGGGCAGGCGGTGATGCGGCCGGGGTCAAAGGGCGGGGGAGGTGAAGGCATCGTGCAGCACATGCCACTGCGCCGGGTCGGTGCGTACGGCCTGCCCGAAGAAGCCGGCCAAGAGGTCGAGCGCGCGGTCGGATTCGGCGCGCCGGTCCGGCACCTCTTCGCGCACCCAGATCGGCGCGCCCATCTCCACCCGCACCGAGCCGTCGGCGTTCCTGAAGGAAACCACCGGCAAGATCGGCGCGCCGGAAATCATGGCCAGTTTGGCCGGACCCTCGGGCATTTCCAGGTGGCCGTGCAGGAATGGGCGCACCCGGCCCTTTTGGCGGGGCAGACAGCGGTCGCCCTGCAGCACCACCACGCCATCCTGCAGCAGCGCCCCGTGCAACTGAACCCAAGCCCCCAATTGGGTCTCCACATGGGCTTCCTTGACGCCCAGGCGCAGGTGCAGGTTGTGGCGCAGGCGTTCGAACAGGCCGGCGTCGTCGCGGTGGAACAGCACATGCACGTTTTTTTCGTGCGAGGTGATGGCGGCCAGCCCGACTTCGAAGGAGCCGAAGTGCGCGGTCACCACCACCACGCCCTTTTTGGGCGCGCGAGCCAGGCGCCAATGCGCCTCCCCGTTGTGGCGGGCGATCTGCCCGGCCAGCTGCGCCGGCGTCTTGCGGCCGGCGGCGGCCACGTCGCACACGGAGTCGTAGAACGCGCCGAGCATGCCCTTGCCGTAGGCATCCAGCTCTTCATCGGTGTAACTGCCCAGGATTTTCGGGCCGTTGCGCCGGGTTTGGTTGCGGATGTGCGCGCTCATGTGCCAAGCCCACCACAGCCACCAGCCGCGGGTCAGGCGCGGGATGGCCGGGTGCAGGGCGGCGAAGAAAAACAGCAAGCGCAGCCAGAAGTGGTTGAGAAGCGTTTTCATGGCGCACCGGTCTCCTTGCGTTTGCCGGCCGGCCGCAATGTCTTGGCGTCCTTGGGCGGGTCGGTGCGCAGATCCAGTGCCGCAATGCCCCCTTGCCTGCCCGGGGTGCCGGCAAAGGCAACAATGGCGGACCATTGCGCCAGCGCCCCGCCTGGCAAAACATCCGGCACCACCGGCCGCCCGTTGACATGGCCTGCAAAAAATCCTTCGGTGGCTTGCAAAAACCATCCGCCGGCGCCGCAAACACCATCTGAAAAACGCTTTAGGCGCGAGACAAAGTGGAAGCCGGGGCCGTGCGGCAGGGATTGGGTGGGATCGGGCAGCGTCATGGTGGTCGGAGGATTGCACAAAGGCCCGCAAGGGCGTGCGATTATACTTCGCCCCCTTCACGCCTCCCCCTTTTTGCATTCCTTTTTTTGAGAAAGCACCCCATGTCCACGGCCACCTTTGAAACCTCGCGCGGCACCATCGAACTCGACCTGTTCACCCAGGATTGCCCGGAAACCACCGGCAATTTCATCAAACTGGCCAAGCAGGGCTTTTACGACGGACTGACCTTCCACCGCGTGATTGCCGACTTTATGATCCAGGGCGGCTGCCCCAACTCGCGCCCCGGCGCCAGCGGCACGCCCGGCACCGGCGGCCCTGGCTACAAGTTTCCCGACGAAGTCTCGGCCCTGCGCAAGGCCCATGACGGCCCGGGCATCCTGTCCATGGCCAACGCCGGCCCGAACACCAACGGCAGCCAGTTCTTCATCACCCACCTGGCCACCCCGCACTTGAACGGCAAGCACGGCGTGTTCGGCAAGGTGACCAAGGGCATGGACGTGGTGAACGCGGTGCGCCAGGGCGACGCGATTGTGAAGGTGACGATCAAGGATTGAGGTCTTGAGGAGATTTTTTAAAAAACACCCCTGCGATGAGCGGGGGTGTTTTTTTGTGGCTTTGGGGGTTAGGGACAGACCTTTTTGGGGCGGGGTGAGGTGTGATGGAAAGCGAATGAAGGGAATGGGTTGCGGCTTAGGGACAGACCTTTTTCACCCCATCGCAAAGCCGGCAACTGGTTTTCAATTAGCCAGTTGAAACCAAAACGCGGCGGCCCCCGGGCGACGCCCGGCCCTTCTTCCCAGGACCGCGGGTGCCCTCACCCGCAGAAGGCTTGGGCGGCGACGCCGGCGCTTGGCGGATCGGCGTGGCCGGCACGGCAGCGCAGTCATCGCCGGCATTGAGCCGGCGATGACTGTTGCGGGTGGGGGCACCCGCGGTCCTGGGATGGCAAGAACAAGGTTTTGGGCGGTGGGGATGAGGACTCGCAAATCTTTTGAATGAAATGGTTTTTGTCTTAGGTGCAGACCTCATGAACACCCCACACCAACAAAAAACCGCCCAGCCAAAGGGCCGGACGGCAAGTCAAAATCCGATTTCTCCCCTCGCCACCCTATCGCTTCACCGCCAGCACCGCCACCCCCGCCGCCACCATCAAAATCCCGACCCACTCCCGCAGCCCTGGCCGCTCGCCCAGAAACACCACCGCGAACAGGGCCACCAGCACCAGGCTCAGCTTGTCGATGGGTGCCACCTGCGAGGCTTGGCCCTTTTTGAGCGCGCGGAAATAGCAAAACCAGGAGGCGCCGGTGGCCAGGCCCGACAGCACCAGGAAAACCACCGCCTTCGGGCGCAGCATCAGGGGGTTCTGCCATTTGCCGCCGAAACCCACCACCGCCGCCAAGACCGCCAGGATGACCACGGTGCGGATCAGCGTGGCGTAATCGGAATCCACGCCATCCAAGCCGACCTTGGCGAAAATGGCCGTCAGCGCGGCGAACACCGCCGACAGCAGGGCCCAGTAAAACCAGTCGGCGGTGGTGGCGGGCATGGGGGCTTTCTTGAAAAGGGCAGGCCGCATGATAGGGCAGGGGGCGCGGTCGTTTGGCTTGTTTTCGGCTATCATGCCCCCATATATGTCCATTCGTTTCCATAAGCCGTTACTTCGTTATCTTTCCTCCGACCGCTACCAACCCGCGAACATCCCGGCCCTGGCCGAGGCTCTGCGCGTGGATCCCGCGCTCCTGCCGCTGTTCGAAAAAGCCGTTGCCGAACTGCTGACGGCAAATAAGATTGTCGCCAGCGGCGGCAACCTGTCGCTGGCCATGCCCGGGCCGCAGATCACCGGCATCTACCGCGGCAATGAGAAGGGCTTCGGCTTTCTGATGCCCGACGAGCCCGTTTTGGGCGGCGACCTGTTCGTGCCGCCCGGCTGCTCGGCCGACGCCATGGATGGCGACCGGGTGCTGTGCAACACCAAGCGCGATTCGCGCGGCAAACCCGGCGACGCGCCCGGCACGGTGCGCTTTTTGGCCTCGGTGCTGGAGATCGTCGAGCGCACCAAGAAGCCGCTGACCGGCATGCTCACCAAAAAGGGCGCCAACTGGATCGTCGAGGTGGACGGCCGCAAGCTGTCGCAGCCGGCCATCCTGGTGCGCGACATCGAGGCCAAGAACGCCAAGGGCGGCGACAAGGTGGTCGTTGAAATCATCAAATGGTCCGAGGATTCCCGCCAGCTCTCCGAGGGCGTGATCACCCGCGTGGTCGGCGCCGCCGGCGAACCCGATGCCGAAACCGCCGCCATCATGGCCGCCTACGGCCTCGACGAGGAATTCCCCGAAGACGTGCTGGCCCAGGCCCGCCTGGCCGCCGACAAGATGAAGGATCCGGCGCTTCTCGCCGCCCGCGAGGATTGCCGGGGCTGGCTCACCTGCACCATCGACCCGCCGGACGCCAAGGACTACGACGACGCGCTGGCCATCCGCAAGCTGGCCAAGCCCAACAAGGACGGCGCCCTTTGGGAAGTGGCCGTGCACATCGCCGACGTGGCCAGTTTCGTCGAACCCGGCTCGGTGCTGGACATCGAGGCCCGCCGCCGCGCCAACTCCACCTACCTGCCGCGCCGCGTGGTGCCGATGCTGCCGGAGGTGCTGTCCAACGGCGTCTGCTCGCTGCAGGAAGGCGTGGAGCGCTTCGCCCTGACCGCCTTCATCGGCTACGACGAGGATGGCACGGTGGTCTCGCAGCGCTTCGCATCCACCCTCATCAAGTCGGCCCGCCGCTTCACCTACCTCGAGGCGCAGGGTGTCATCGACGGCAAGCTGGACGAGGCCGCCAAGCATTGCAAGACCGATCCGGTCTATTCGCCGGAAGTGGTCGAATGCCTGCAGAACATGAACGAATTGTCGCGCGTCATCCGCCGGCGCCGCCTGGCTTCCGGCATGATCGTGCTGCACCTGCCGGCGGTGGAACTGAAGTTCGACGCCAGCGGCCGCGTGGTGGACGCCCACCCGGAGGACGACGCCTTCACCCACACCCTCATCGAAATGTTCATGGTGGAGGCCAACGAGGCGGCCGCCCGCCTGTTCTTCACCCTCGGCGTGCCGATGGTGCGCCGCAACCACGGCGAACCCGACCCGATGTGCCTGGCCGACCTGGAGCAGGTGGCCCGCTCGGTGGCGGTCAACCTGCCGGCCAAGCCCGGCCGCAAGGATTTGCAGAAACTGCTCGACACCACCCGCGGCACCCCCAAGGAACAGGCCGTGCACATGGCCGTTTTGCGCTGCATGATGCGCGCCGAGTACGGGCCGGAGCACATCGGCCACTTCGCGCTGGCCAGCGAGCACTACACCCATTTCACCAGCCCGATCCGCCGTTACCCCGACTTTGTGGTGCACCGCGGCCTGAAGGCCGCGATCGAGGCCTGTGAAAAGGCCAAGATCCCCTGCGCCTTCGGCCTTGGCAAGGGGAAGCCGGCCGACAAGAAGCGGATCGGCGCGGCCATCCGCTCTGACAAGCGCGTGCCCGACGAGCAGGGCATGGCCGAGGTCGGCACCCACTGCTCGCTCACCGAGCGCAACAGCGCCGAAGCCGAGCGCGAGCTGCGCAAGTTCCTGGTCATCCAGTTCCTCTCCGGCAAGATCGGCGAGAGTTTCGAGGCCACCATCACCGGCACCATGGGCGCCGGCGCCTTCTTTCAGATCGACCAGTTCCTGGTGGACGGCATGGTGCCCTGCGAATCGCTGCCCGGCAGCGGCCGCTGGACCCACGATCCGCGCACCAACACCCTGCAATCACCAGGCCGGGTCATCGGCGCCGGCGACCGCTTCATCGTCAAGATCACCCGCGTGGACATGGCCCGCCGCCAGCTCACCCTGGATGTGGTCGAGCCGATCAAGGGCGGCTCGCACCGCCAGCTCACCGTGGATCCCTCCGCCTTCGCCAACCCGGCCCGCGCCGCCCAAGCGGCCAAGGACCAGCAGGGTCGCGGCCCCCGGAACCAGGGCCCGCCCAACCGCGGCCCCCAAAACGGTCCGCACACCGGCTCCGCGCCGCGCCACGGCGCGCCTGGCAAGCCCGGGATCAAGGGTGCCGGAAAGAAGCCGGGCAACTTTGGCGGCGGCAAGAAAGGTGGCGGCCGCGGCCGCTGACCATTCGGCCATTCGCCGGAAAACCACTGGCCAAGCCAAAGAATGCCCCCTAAAATGGGGCCTCTCTCACTCGGCCCCTTTCTCCCGGGATGCATGCCATGCGTTTTGATTTCCGCCGCTTGTTCATGGTGCTTTCCCTGTGCGCACCGGCAGTTTTGGTTTGGCAAGCCATGGCCGAGGATGCCACTCAGCCCCTGGACCAGGCGGCATCCCCCGGGACGCCGGCCGACGACCAGGCCGAGAACCCGCTCAACTTTCCGCACCTCGACAAGATGTCGTCCACCATCCAGGGCTGCCGCCGGCAGATCCTGGAGGGCCGCTTCAGCGAGGCCCTGCAGCGGCTCGACGCCATCAAGGACAAGAAACTCAGCGACGAGGAACGCGCCGCGACCCTCAAACTGATTGACTTCGCCTACGAGCACGGGCTCAACCCGCAGGTCAAGGCGATCGAGGATGCCGATCCGCTCATGGGCCTGCGCCTCTTGAACCTGTTCAAGCCGCCCGGCGACAAGCCCGGGCCGTACGCGCCGCGCCTGAAGGAGCGCATTGCGGTGCTGGAGGCCAAACTGCGTTCGCCGGAAGCGAAACAAATGCAGGACATCGGCCGTGCCTTTGAGCAGTTGTTCCTGCAATACCAGGCGTTCCCCGACGAGAACAAGGCGAGGCTCGAGGAATTCGTCGCCGCCCATGCCAATGACGCCTACGGCCCGATGGCCCAGCGCGTGCTGGAGGGCAAGGAGCCGACGGAGTTGGATGTCGACGGCATCGCCACCGGCCTGCAGGATGTGGCTTCCGCTTCGGCGGCCATCGCGTATCCCTCCGACATGGGCGCCTTCAAATGCGACGTGCCC
This sequence comes from Phycisphaeraceae bacterium, assembly GCA_947471825.1. Taxonomy (GTDB): domain Bacteria; phylum Planctomycetota; class Phycisphaerae; order Phycisphaerales; family Phycisphaeraceae; genus CANIYR01. Next base: position 12,089 of record CANIYR010000032.1, read on the forward strand.
AAAAACGGCGCCGAATTCAAGAAGGCCTGCATTGATTTCCTCAAACTCTCCGAGGCGGCGCTGAAGAAGGACACCGCCGACTGCCCCGATTGCACGCCGGCCTTCTGGAACTGGCTGGATCGCCATCCGGAAATCCGCACCGGGCTATTGCTCGCCAAAAATCCGGTGCCGGCGCAGTTTGCCGCCAACCTGGCCGCTTTCCATAGGAAGTTCGGCGAGAAAACCTGCAACCGTTACGGGCAGCTGGTCCTGGCCTCGTCGCTCACCGAGCAGGATGTGTCGGTCAACTACGGCGCGATGCCCTACAAGCCGGAGGACCTGTCCGAGAACCAGAGGAAGGTCGGCGCGTACCTGATCAAAAACAACATCCCCTTCTGGGTGTTCCTCAAGGACAAGTCCGGCTACGCCGAGCGCGCTGGCGCCTCTTCCGACGATGTGGGCGACATCGGCAAGATGGCCTATGTGTCGCACACCTATCCGCCGCGCGTCACCCGGTCGCGGATGGAATATCTGCGCGCGGTGATCCGCCAGCAGGAGTCGCGCCTGTCCAACGTGGCCTGGCCGGTGTTCCCGGTGGTCACCACGCCCTACATCCTGCAGAACCCGGTGGCCGCCGCCAACAACCTGTCTCAGCGCGAGCACGCCTTTGTGTGGGACAAGTACAGCGGCGGCCAGGGCATGATCGGCTACGGCAAATACGGTTTCGAATACGAACTGCCCGAGGTCAAATACAAGAAAAGCCTGTGGGAACCCAACACCGTGGTGCGCATCATCGAGGACGGCGGTGTCTGCGGCCGCATG
>CANIYR010000033.1 GCA_947471825.1 Phycisphaeraceae bacterium
AGGGCGGGGGCGGCGGGGGTGGCGGCCAGGTTGGCGCCAAGCGCATCGTGTTTTTGGTGGATGCCTCCGGCTCTTTGGTGGACACGTTGCCCTTCGTTCTTGAAGACCTGCGCCGGATGCTTGATGCCAGGATGACCCCGGACAAATCCTTCAATGTGATTTTCTTTTCCGGCAACGAAGTCAACCGTGACATCAGCGCCCAGCATGACGGCATCGCATCCCTCTTCAGCAATGGCTTGGAATTCGCAACCCCGGCCAACCGCAAAAAAGCGGTGGAGTGGATCCAGAAGGTCGAGGCCGGCGGCTCGAGCGATCCTTTGTCGGCCATCAAAAAGGCTTTGGATATGAACCCCGACCAGATCCATCTGCTGTCGGACAACATCACCGGATCGGGCATCTGGGAAATGCACCAGGACAAGTTCATGGCCGAGGTCATGAAGGCTTACACCAAGGCTTCTGAAAAGCGCAAATTCCGCATCGCCTTCAAGACTTACCAGTTCGTCTACAAGGATCCGATGGAAACCATCGGCAAAACCCCCACGCTGTCCCGCTTGGTCAAGGAGACCGGCGGCATTCCCGAGCGTGATTACCGTTTCGTGACTGCGCGTGAATTGGGCCTGCGCTAACAGGCCAGGCAAGCGGCCGCCATTCCCCCGACCCCACCAACTCCCATGCCCATCCAGCACCCAACCGCCCTTGTTGACAGCCGCCGATTGCTCGCCGCCGGCGTGCTTTTGGCCGCCCTGCCGTTTGCCGCCGTGGCGCAAGCCGACAGCATCCAGAAGCGCTTGGGCATTTTTGATGATGTGACCGTCACCGGGGTGGAGGGCGGCAAGTTGCTGTTCAAAAACAACACCACCAAAAGCCTCGGCGAATGCTCGCTCGCCGAGATACAGATACTCAAGATTGATTCCGTTCCGGTCTTGCGCGATGCCATGGAACTGGCCCAGAAGAAAAACGATGCCGCCGCCGCCGGCAAATTCGGCGAGGCCTTGCGCGTGGCCCAGAAGTTGGCCGATGCGAAACAAAAGGCATGGCTTGTCCCTTACATCCAATTCCAACTGCAGGCCTGCCATGTCAGGTTGAAAGAGGGCCTGCCCGCGGCCAAGGTTTATTGCGACCTTTTGCAGTCCACCACCAATGGTGCCTATGTCAGCGCCGAATCCATGCCGAATGCATTGGTGAAGGCCTTGGATGAAAACAGCCGAAAATCACTGTTTGAGTATGCCAAGGCCGTGCGCGCCAAGGTTCCGGCTGGCAATCAGGATTTGCTGGCGAATGTGGTGGCAGCCACCGGCATCACCGAGGCGGTCCCTGCCCCTGAAAAGGTTCCGGACCCTTCCGCGGCCACGCCCGGCACGCCCGGCACGTCCGGAACCCCCGGCGCCAATCTCCCCCAAGTTAAATTCCCTGCCGGCGCATTGAAGTTGCCCGCCTTTGCCGTGCGCTTCATCCAAGAGCGGGGTGGCGAATCCCCCGATTTGAAAATGGCCGTCGCCGGCGACTACTCGGCGGCGGTGAAAGCCCTCGAAAAGGCACTGTCCACCAGTGCCGAAGGCACGTCCCTCCGGCTGCTGGTGCTCGGGCGCGTGTACCAGGAATTGGCCGCCCACGAATCCGACGCCTCCAAAAAATCCAATTTGCAGAAGGAGGCCGCGATCCATTTCGCCCGCGTGGCCTCCCAATTCCATGACAGCGCCTCCTACGAGCCGAGCCTGCTGGAATTGGCGCGCATTCACCGTGAGTGGGGCCGCGAGTCGACGGCGCAAAAGATATTCTCCGAGATTCCGGCCACCTACGGCGAAGGCAAGGATGACCGCATTTACACTGACCTCTACAATGCGTTCAAGGCAGCCACCCCGGCCAACCCCTGATCCCGCTTCAATCGTTTCCGTTTTTCCAGCTTTTCCCCATCCACCTCGTCTGTCCAGTTTCCCCAGGCAAAGGACCCCGTGACCATGTTCAAGCGCTTCTCCAAGTTCCTGCCCGTTGCATTTTGCATGCTGCTGTCGGTGTCCACATTTGCTCAGGCGGGCGAGGCACCTCCCGCAGCACCGCCCGCGGCCGCCACGCCTGCCGTCGCCGAAGAGCGGCCCAGCGTGCTCTCGGCTTTCTTTGTCATCAAGGAAAAGGGCGAGGACGGCAAGCAGCACTTTGAAACCTTCGGATGCACCCTGATCTGGTTCCTGATGGTCTGCTCGTTCGTTTGCACCTCGCTGATGCTGATGTTCTTCCTCAAGGCCCGCCTGCAAGTGGTGATGCCCCCCGAGAACCGCGACGCCATCAAGCAATTGCTGGAGCAGGGCAAGACCGATCCCCGCAAATACAAGGAAGCGCTTGAATTGGCCGAGGCGGACCCCTCGTACTTTGGCCGTTTGACCTACGCCGCGCTCAAGGACGCCCCGCACGGGTTCTCCGTCATGGAGCGTTCGCTTGAAGAGGCCGCCGCCGCCCAGCTGGCCCGCAAGATCCGCCCGTACGAAGTGCTCAACATCGTGGGCAACGTCGGCCCCATGCTGGGCTTGTTCGGCACCGTGCAGGGCATGATCATGTCGTTCTTCAAGCTGGTCTCCGGCGGTGGCAATGCCGACCCCAAGGAACTGGCCGCCGGCATTTCGACCGCACTGGTGGCGACCTTCTGGGGCATGGTGGTGGCCATTCCGGCCCTGATCGCCTACGCCGTGCTGCGCAACCTGACGGAGCACAATTGCGCCGAGGTGCTGCTTGAGGTGGACGGCCTCATCAGCCAGTTCCGTCCGTCCAAGAAGAAGGCCGATCCCGCGGCAGCCCCTGCCCCCGCCCCCGCCCCCGCTCGTCCCGCATCGCGCCCTGAGTGATTCCTTCCGTCCGTTTAAGTTCATTCTTGGATCAAGCCCCGTAATCAAAAGCAAGGGAGTACCACCATGTCAGGAGGAGGAGGCGGAGATGGCAAAACACCGACACTCAACGTCGTTTCGATGGTTGACGTGATTTTCAACGTCATTGTGTTCTTCATCATCACGGCCAAGGCGGCCAATGAGGAAATGGTCAAACTGGTCGTTCCCAAGGTGGATTCGCCCGCGCTGATGACCCTGCACAAGGACAATCCGCGCCTGGTCGTCAGCGTGCTGAGCATCAATTACGACGACAAGGTGGCCGATGAGCAAATGAAGGAGATCAAGCAGGGCCATATCGCCGACGCCATGGCCATCAGTTCCGGCCAGACCCAAAAGGTCCGCATCGGCAAAAAAGACATCCGTTGGCCGGCGGAGTCCGCCGAACTGATCCGGATGATCAAGGCCATACGCGCCGAACGCACCCAAGGCATGTCGGAAGCGGATGCCCGCAAAAAATTCGAGGTCCTTCTGCGCGCCGACCTGGCCTTGCCCTACAAAGAGGTGCGCCCCGTGATGAACGCCATTTCCGCCGCCGGGGTTGAAAATGTCAACCTGATGGCTTTCAAGGAATGATCCCGGCGCGGCCGCCCCGAAAGAACCCCCATGAGTACCAACCATTCCCCGAATACCCACGCGATTCTGCACTCCGAAACCAGCGATGGTGCGCACGATGCGGTCACGCACCGCCACCACCACAAGGCCGGCGCGCCCAAGCCCAGCGTCAACCTCAATGTGACCTCGATGGTGGACATCCTGTTCAATCTTCTGGTTTACTTCATCGTGACCGTCAATTTCACCGCGGATGAGACCTCGCTCAAGGCGAAGCTGCCCGGGCCACCCGGAGGGACCTCCAAGGACGACGACACGCCGGCCGACAAACATCCGATCGTGGTGGACAGCACCAAGGATGGGTACGGCTGCACCGTGCTGTTCAAGAGCAAGCGCATCAATGATTTCAATGAGTTGTCCGCGGTGCTCAAGGCCAACAACCACGAGAAAAACAGGGCCGGCACGCTGGACCCCAACTCCGACATGATCGTGATCCAGCCCACCGGGAAAGTGCGCTGGCAGCATGTGGTCAATGCGTTCAACCAGGCGACCGGTGCCGGCTACCGCAAGATTTCGTTTTCGGACGCGAATTGACCGGTTGCCCCGTTCCGTTCACATTCTGAAGTTTTGCCTCTTTCAACCCAAGCCATGCCCACCGCCCATTCGCACCGCTTCCTGCCCGCCGCGTTGGTGTTTGCCTCTGCCGCGGGTTTTTTGGCTTTTCCCGCCGCCGCCGAGACGCTGGAAGAGATGAAGAAAAACGATGCCCAGTTCATTGACTGGCTGCGCGACAAGGGCGCCTCCGATGTCCTGGAGTATTACAGCCAGGCGCATCAGCCCAAGGACCTGTTGGCGCAGATTTCGCTGAGGATTGCCGCCTCTTCCGCCAAAATCGATTCGGTGCGCATGGACGCCATCAAGTTGGACCAAGCAGCCCAGTTGAGGGCCTTTGGTGAGATGCGCAAGGCCACCGAAGCCATGTTGGATGCCGAGCGGGAACGCTGCGACAAGTTCGACGGCGAGGAAACCAGCATCATCTGGCACGCCAAGTTGCTGTCGGATTTGATGGAAAATTACCTGCGCATCTACCGCAATGACCCCGTTCCGGCGTATGAATACGGCCAGCCCACCCCGGATCAAACCGAGGCGTTTGAGACCTTCGTGGCCGAGGCCTTTGTGCGCGCCAGCAGGGCGGATGCCGCCGCCGACCGTTTTGACGCCAAAATGGGCGGCTCCAAAACGTATGGCCGCCAGCTGGAAAAAAAAGGCTTGCGTGTCAAGATGGAGGACGCCCGGGCGAACATCAAATACTGGCATGGCCAGGCGGCGTATCTGATGACGTTGCTGCCCGACAGCCATCCTTATTACGTTGCACTCGGCACCACCGGCACCCCGGGTGTCCGCGGCCAAGCGCGTGACGCCGCATCCGAGCGCAAGCGGTTGCTCAAGCTTGCGCTGCAATCCGCCGTGCGCGACAACGTCGAGGAGATGGGTGTGGATGCCCGCAACCTGGCCGGCCGCGTGCTGGCCGCCCAGGGCAAACCGGCGGATGCGGCCCGCTATTACGACAATCTGGACACCTCCGCAGTCAGCGGTGCCGCGGCCATGCAGTCCCTTTGCGCGCAGGCCGGGATGAAGGCCGCCGGCGGCAAGCCCGCCGATTTGACCAATGCGGTCAAATGGCTGCGCGAACAGGCTGAAACGGTGAAATTCCAAGAGCTTGAAGCCGATGGCTCCGCCCGCGAGGGCGGCGTCCGCGAACAGCTGGCCAAGGGCGACACCGCGCTCTATCTTTTTGCCTGCGACAGCGCCTTCCGCCTGATCATGGATGCGTCCAAAAGGGCCGCATCGCCTCAGGAAAAAAAGGAGTTGCTCAACAAGGCGTTCATGGAGCCCTATGCGGATGTGTTCACCGACAAGCCCGCCCAGTCCGACGAGGACAAGGCGGTGGCCGCGGCCAAGCACAGCCTCAAACCCCTGCTGCTCGCACGCTGGGCCGAGGTGTTCAAGGGCACCCCGGCCAAAGATCTGCCCCCGGCGGTGGGCGCCGGCAAGGTCATGATTGAAATGGGGCAGTTGTTCACCGAAGGCAGCCTGTGGAATGAACTCAAAAAACAGGCGGATGCCAACCGGGCCGCCGCCGCCGCCCAGCAGCCCGAGCAGCCTTTGGATGCCGCCAAGGTTGCCAAGCTGGCCTTGCAGATGCGCCGTTTGGAATCCGATTTGCAGAATTTCACCGCCAAGGAAGCGCCCGGCGCGGTGCGCGCCCAAATGCTCGACCAGCTGGCCTTTTTGCGCATGTATGGCGCGCAGGTCGGCGTTTGCCTGGTGAATGACACCGGCCCCCAGGCGGCGGCCATTCCGCCCGAGTCGCAAACCCTGCATGCCTGCGCCATGGGCTGGCTGACGCTTGCCCGTGAGTTGCCGACCGAAGCTTCGGCGCAGGCAGCCATCGGCTTTGCCGCCGGCATCCTGCGCGACCTCAAAACGCAAGGGTTCTACGCGGCGGATTATGCCGAGGCATGCAACGTGTTGTTTGAAAAATTCCCCGACAACCCGGCCGTGGACGCCCATATATTCCCTGCGTGTGCCGACCTGATTGCCCGCGGCAAATTGGATGCCGCCGTCAAGTTGCTCGACGGCGTGCGCAGCACCTCGCTGCTGCACTTTGCAGCCCGGCAAAAATCGCTTTCTTTGCGCGAGCAGCAGTGGCAATTGCTGGCAACCACGGTCGAGGAGAACAAGGCCAACGGCAAGTCCGATCCCGCCGCCGACACGGCCGCCGCCGCCGCCCTTGACCGTTTGATGGCCTTTGCCACCACCCTTGAGCAGGACGCCAAAAAGGAAGTGCGCGCCGGCGCCGCGGCCGGTTACCGCCGCGGCTCGGCCCACTCCGCCCGCGCATCCGCTTTGGTGTCCCTGGCCCGCGCCCAGGCGGCCAAAGGCAATGCGGCGCAGGGCGTTTCGGCCCTTGACAAATTCGAGGAGGAATTCGCGCCCGCCACGCTTTCCACCGAAGGCTTCGAGGGGCATGAAAAGGAATTGCAAACCCTCCAGGATGCGTTGGCCAAGCAGGTGGAATGGGCCCAGGTGTGCCGTTTGCGCATGCTGATGGATGCCGGGATGAGCGACCAGGTGCGCAGCCGCGCCGACCAGTTGCTCACCGGCTCCGGCAATGATCCGGAGAAGCAGCAGAAAGCCAAAAATGTTCTTTTCCGCCTGAATTACAGCATCAAGCATGAGGTGGACCGCCTGAAGCAGGTGATTGACGGCGTCAAATTCGATGCCTTGAAACAGGAATACGAGCAGCGCCGCGTGCGCTACGGCAAGGCCATGCTGGAGTTGACCCAGTTGCTCAAGGACAAGACCATCACGCCGGCTTCCACGCAGTCGGACCGTGACAACATGAACATTCTGGAGGTCAAAGCCATGGCTGCTTCCGGCAACAGCGCCGGCGCGGTGGCGTTGGCGGAAAAACTGTCCGACGCGGAAAATGCCCGTTTGAAGGTGGAAAACGCGGAAATCGAAAAACACAACGCCCAGCATCCGGAGGCCAAGAAACCCCTGGCCGGCCGCAGCATGAGCCTGCTCCTGGCGTTGATTTCGGCCAAGTACGAGCATGGCCTGTCGCTGTGCTTCACGGATCCCGCCATGGCCCGCAAGCAATTGGTGACGGCGGCCACCGCGGCCCAGCCCGTCATTGATTCCTTCCGGAATGCCCCCAAACCCGAAGCCGGATATCCGACGGAATATTACGAGGCCTATTGGGTTCGCTTGGATGGCGCCCACCACCGCGCCAAAACGCAGGGTGCCAGTGAAAAAACCATCAAGGATGCCAAGGGGATCCATCTGGTCATCCAGCGCATGCGCGAAGACGATCCTGAGGGTTTTGCCGCCTCGCCCTTCCTGGACTTCTTCAATTACCTTGAAAAACGCGTCCAAGCCGAGCAGTGACAGGGGGCTCGCGTGCCGGTTCAAAGGGCGGGGGCGCAGCCTTCCGCCCTTTTTCTTTGGCATCAAACCCCCATAGAATGCCGACTTCTTTCCCCTTTTGATTCCGCCCATTCTTTTTTTATGCAATACCGCATCATTCCCGGCACCGATCTCAAAGTCAGCCTGCTTGGCTTCGGCAACTTCACCTTTGGCGTGGACTGGTGGACCAATGCCGGCGATGCCGAGGCCGTCTCCATCCAGAACGCCGCCTTTGATTTGGGTGTCAATTTTTATGACACCGCCCCGGCCTATGGCAACTGGCGCGCCGAGAAACTGATGAAGGACACCATCAAGTACGCCGGCCGCGACAACTTGGTGGTGTCCACCAAGTTTGGCTACGATCTTTTGAGCGACCCCGGCGAAGCCGGCAGCCACCGCGAGCGCAAGCAGAATTTCTCCGATGCGGCCATCCGCGCCGAGTGCGAGCTGAGCCTCAGGAACATGGGCATTGACTGCATTGATTTGTACCAGGCCCACAACATCAAGTGCCGCCATTACACCCCGGAGTTGTTTGAAACGCTGGAAGCCTTGAAAAAAGAAGGCAAGATCCGCCAGTGGGGCGTTGCCTTGGGCCCGGCCATCGGCTGGCGCGAAGAAGGCTGGGATGCCCTCTCCAAACACCATGCGGCCACGGTGCAGACCGTGCACAATCTCTATGAGCAGGATTTGGGCCGAGAATTCGGCGAAATCGCGGCCAAGCGCGGCAAGGGTGGCATCATCGCCCGCGTGCCGACCAATTCCGGCATTCTGGATGACGAGTTCAAGAGCGCCGACCACAAGTTTCCAGCCAACGACCACCGCAAGTTCCGCGACAAGAACTGGCTGGTCTACGGCCTGCAAAAGAACGACATGGTGCGTCCGTTGGCGCAGGCACTGGGACTTAACATGAGCCAATTCGCCATGCGTTGGCTGGGCATGCAGCCGGCCATGTGCGCGATCGAGCCCAACATCCTGTCGGTGGCCGATGTGAAAAATTACGCCATCGGCTGCGACGGCACCCCGTTGCCGGCCGAGGTCATCAAGCAGTTGGAGGCGTGGTACGCCAGCGACTTCGGCTTGGGCGAGGCGGCCCACCCGTGCAACCATTTCAGTTCGTTTGCGCCGGGCGGCCAGGAACGCGCCTGCTACAAAATTCCAGCCTAACTGCCAATTCATGATGTGCTTGTGAAATGTTCCGCGATTACCTGAAAGAAAAACAAACTTTTTGAAAACCCACGGTGCGGCCGTGGGTTTTCCCTATAATCCGCCCATCCGGATTATTCAATGAAACAGCTTTCCCCCGACCCCCAATCCCCGCCCGCGTTCGTCCGAACGCTCGGCGGTGTCGCCGACACCGCGCGCATCCGGCTTTTGCGCCTGATGGCTGCGCGCGAGCTCGGCGTCTCGGATTTGTGCGAGGCGGTGCAGTTGCCGCAGTCCACGGTTTCGCGCCACCTGAAGATTTTGTCGGAAGAGGGCTGGGTCGCCCACCGCCGCGAGGGCACCAGCCATTTGTACAAAATGGAATTGCAAAGCGGCGTGCGCGCCGGCCTGTGGGAGGCCATCCGGGGCGCGAGCGAAGAATGGAAGGAGGTGGCCCAGGACACCAAGCGCTTGGAATCCGCCCTGCGCCGCCGCACCGGCCGCCATTTCATCGCCGGCAGCGCCGCCGAGTGGCAGAGCATGCGCGAGGAAGCCTACGGGCGCCTGTTCCCGCTGGAGGCGGCCCTGGGTTTGCTGCCCCGCGAGTGGCATGTGGCCGATTTGGGCTGCGCCTCCGGCTTGCTGGTGGCCAACCTGGCCCGCCATGTGAGGAAGGTGGTGGGGGTGGACCATGACGCCGACATGCTCAAGGCCGCCGAGGCCCATTGCAAGGATTTGAAGAACGCCGAAATCGTGCAGGGCGACCTGCGGCACTTGCCGCTCAAGGACGCCCAGTTCGACGCCGCCCTCATGATCCTGGTGCTGGCCTGGATCGAAGACCCCGCCAAGGCCCTGGCCGAAGCCGCCCGCGTTTTGAAGCCCGGCGGCAAACTGGTGGTGGTGGACATCCAGCACCACGACCGCACCGATTTCTACCGCAGCATGCGCCAGCGCCACATGGGATTCGACGAGAAGACCATGCTGGGATGGCTGAAAAAAGCCGGGCTAAGCGACGCCAAAGTGCAGGCGGTGCCGCATGATCCCGAGGCCAAGGGGCCGGCGCTGTTTTTGGCGGCGGGCATGAAGTAGGACCTTTCGCGCATTCGCAATCCCGATGATTTCCTTTCCTTGTTTCCCCCTCCCTTCCTTTCCAAGGTTCCCATGTCCACCCTCGAATACCGCCTCAAGCCCAACGCCACCCCCGAAGAACTCGAAGCCCTCGCCATCTGGGGCCGCAAGGAAATCCTCCTTGCTGAAAAAGAAATGCCGGGCCTCATGGCCGTGCGCAAGGAATTCGGCTCCCAAAAGCCGCTCAAGGGCCAGACCATCACCGGCTCCCTGCACATGACCATCCAGACCGCCGTGCTCATCGAAACGCTCAAGGCGCTCGGTGCCGATGTGCGCTGGTGCTCGTGCAACATTTTCTCGACCCAGGACCACGCGGCGGCCGCCGTCGTCGCCGGCGTCGGCGGCACCATCGCCAAGCCCAAGGGCGTGCCGGTGTTCGCCTGGAAGGGCGAAACCCTCGCCGAGTACTGGGACCTGACCGAGCGCGCGGTTGACTTCGGCGGCGGGGTCGGCCCCTCGCAGATCGTCGACGACGGCGGCGACGTCACCCTGCTCATCCACAAGGGCGCCCAGTTCGAGAAGGCCGGCAAGGTGCCCGCCTTCAATGCCAAGAAGGAGCCGGCCGAATACGCCGAAATCCTGCGCACGCTGCGCGAAACCATCAAGGCCAACCCCACCCGCTGGACCAAGGCCGCCAAGCATTGCCATGGCGTGTCGGAGGAAACCACCACCGGCGTGCACCGCCTGTATGAAATGGCCAAGAAGGGCGAATTGCTCTTGGCCGCCATCAATGTGAATGACTCCGTCACAAAGACCAAGTTCGACAACCTCTACGGCTGCCGCCACTCGCTGGTGGACGGCATCTTCCGCGCCTCCGACGTCATGCTCTCGGGCAAGGTTGCCGTGGTCTGCGGCTACGGCGATGTGGGCAAGGGCTGCTGCCAGTCGCTCAAGGGCCAGGGCGCGCGCGTCATCGTCACCGAAATCGACCCCATCTGCGCCCTTCAGGCCGCGATGGAAGGCTACGAAGTGCTGCCCTTGGATTACACCCTGTCCTACGCCGACGTGTTCATCACGACGACCGGCAACTTCGACATCATCACCGTCGAGCATATGAAGCAGATGAAGGACAACGCCATCGTCGGCAACATCGGCCACTTTGACAACGAAGTGGACATGGCCGGCCTGTTTGCCATGGAAAAGAAGGGCCTCGTGCGCCGCGAGAACATCAAGCCGCAGTACGACCGCTGGGTGTTCAAGAACGGCAACAAGGACGGCCACGGCATCCTGCTCCTGGCCGAAGGCCGCCTTTTGAACCTTGGCTGCGCCACCGGCCATCCGTCATTCGTGATGAGCGCCTCGTTCACCAACCAGGCCATCGCCCAGATCGACCTGGCGCTGGCGGCGCAGGGCAAGAAGAACCTCTCCGGCATGACCTACGCGCGCGGCCAGGTTTACACCCTGCCCAAGATCCTGGATGAAAAGGTCGCCCGCCTGCACTTGGACAAGCTCGGCGTCAAACTGACCAAGCTGACCAAGGCGCAGTCGGAATACCTCAGCATCCCGGTGGAAGGCCCGTACAAGTCCGAGCGCTACCGGTATTGATGGAGGGTCGCAAAGCGCCATCCGGAAGCAGGCCAGTCGGATGTCCGTCATCCAACCATGCAACGGACCAAGCGGCCCCCGGCACGACGCCGGGGGCCGCTTTTTCTTTTGTTTTCAGTCGGCATGGCGCGCAACCGGCCGGCTGAAGCCGACCCTCCTTTACAATCCCGCCCCATGCCGTCCCGCCCTTTCCACATCCTCTTGGTCTGCACCGGCAACACCTGCCGCAGTCCGATGGCCGAAGTCATCGCCCGCCAGTTGATAGGCGAGTCCGGGCGCAACCTGTCGGTGTCCTCCGCCGGCACCGCGGCCATGGATGGCGATGAAGCCAGCCCGGAGGCGGTGGTGGCGATGGCCGCCCAAGGACTTGATCTTGAGCGCCACCGGGCGCGCCAACTGACGGCGGATTTGGCGCAAAAGGCGGATGTCATCTGGGCCATGACAGGGGCCCATGCCGCCGCCGCCATGCGCCTGGCGCCAAACGCCAAGCCCGAGCGGCTGGATCCGGCCCGCGACATCCCCGACCCTTTCGGCCGAAGCCTGGAGGTGTACGAGGACACCGCCGAAGCCATCCGTGAAGCCCTTTCCCTGCGCCTGCGAAAGATTGAAAAATGAACCTCCACAATGACAGGGAAACAATCCGCGCGGTGGACTGGGTGGCGGTTTTCCCCTTTTTGAAATTGTCCAAGGCGCTGCGCGAGGCATTGCAGCCGGCGCGCCTGGCGCTGGGGTTCCTGTGGTTCTTTTCGGTGCTGGCCGGCGCCTTCGCCTGGTTGCGCATGGGTGGCGGAGCCATGCCCAATGCGGACGTTGATCTGTTTGCCGTCTGGCAGGGGCATGGCATGTCCGGCGTGGCCGGCGTGGTGCTTGACATGTGCTGCGCCTCTGCGGTGGCGTGCGCCGCTTTGGGCGCCCCGGCGGTCCTGCTCACGTTTGTTTTCGGCGGTGCCATTTCACGCCTGGCTGCCCTGGATGCCGCCCGCGGCCGGTGGGGCCGCTTCCGTGATGCGTCGGCTTTTCTGCGCGCCCGCCTGTTTTCCCTGGTTTTCGCCCCGGTGCTCATGTTCATCATTCCGGGGGGCCTGTTCGGTTTGCTGGTGCTGGCCGGCCGCCTGTGGCCGGCTTCCCAGGCCTTCGGCGGCCTTGCGATGGTCATGTTCGGTCTGTTCATGGCGGCCGGGCTGGTTGCCGCCGCGGTGTTGCTGGTCGGCTTCGCCGCTTCCGTGATGCTTGTTCCGGCCATGTCCGTGGATGGCAACGACGGCTTTGACGCCCCGGGCCGGGCCGTTTCGTACCTCTTGGCCCGCGCAGGGCTGGTTGCGGTGAATCTGGCTTTTCTGGCCGTCCTGGGTGTGCTGGCATGGTTTCTGGCAACCCGTGCCAGGGATTGCGCCATCAGCCTGCTCATCGCCGCTTGGCCCGCCGATTGCCAGGTTTCCAAAAGCGCCGCGAATTGCCAGCCCTGGCTGTTCCTGCTGGACATGTTCGGGGTGGCCTACGCGTTTTCATTTTTTGTGACCGGCCTTACCCGCGTTTACCTCATTGTCCGCGAATCCGCCGACGGCGTCCCCGAAACCGAATTGTGGAATCCCTCTGATGACAAAAAGGTGACCATGGGGGTGGAGGAAGGCGCGCCCCCGGCGCAGGCGGAAAGCCATGAATAAGGTC
>CANIYR010000034.1 GCA_947471825.1 Phycisphaeraceae bacterium
ACCTGGAATTGCACGGCATGCTGTTCGGCTTGGGCGGCGCTGCGCTGCGCAAGCAATCGGGCCAGTGGCTGGAACGCCTGGGCCTTGGCGACCGCGCCGGCGACCTGGCCGAAAGTTTGTCGGGCGGCATGCGGCGCCGGCTGGAGCTGGCCAAGGCGCTCCTGCCCAAGCCCGAACTGCTGCTGATGGACGAGCCGGCCACCGGCCTTGATCCGTCGGCCATCCGCAACTACTGGGCCATCCTGCTGGAACTGCGCCGCGAAATGGGTTTGACCATCGTGCTCTCCACCCACCACATGGGCGAAGCCGATTACTGCGACCGCCTGGCTATCCTGTCCGCCGGCAAGTGCGCGGGCACCGGCACACCCGCTGCATTGAAGAAGCAAATCGGGGGTCAGATGATCGCCATCGAACCGGCGGCCGGCCTGGAGCCCGCCCAATTGGAGGGCATGCTGGCCTCGGCCCTGGGCATCACGCCGGCCATGGCCGGCACCCGCGTGCAATTTGAAACGGTGGATCCGGCCGGCGACATCGCGCGCCTGACCGCATTGCTGCCCGGCAAGTTCCGCCAGATCTCGGTCAAAGAACCCGGCCTTGACGATGTGTTCATGCGCCTGACCGGCAAGGATCTGGGCGATGAGGAGTCGGGGGATTTGAAAAAACCGGCCAAGAAAAGCCACTGACTACGAAATGATTTCGCCCTCTTTGAGCGCGTGAAATCCGAAGGCGGCCGCATCGAAGCCGTCGGGCAGGTGAATCAGGCGCAGTTTCTTCTGGATAGCTTCCGGCAATTTCATCAGTTCCTTGATGTCGCTGTGGGCCGGCGGGTGGTTCGCCTCATGAACGACGACGTCGGCCCTGTCCAGCCACTCCACATGGGCCGGCTCGTAGCCGGCATCGCCGCTCCAACCCAGGCTGGAGCCGTCGGGATGGCGGATGACAAAGCCCAGGCAATGCAAGGGGTGGGTGGTCACACGGGATTCCACCTTCAGCCCGGCGACATCGGCCGTCTGACCGGGATGCAGCAGACGGACCTCGAAGAAAGCGTCCAGGGTGCGGCCAAGCGACCCGGACATGGCAGGCGCCAGTTTTTGCCACAACCGCTCGGCCGAAAACACGCTGGTCCACAGGCGCGGCTTGGGGAGGGGTGGCGTGCCGTTTTTTTCCGCCTGCACCCGCAACACGCCATGGTAAAAAGCGAAAGACTCCAAGCCGTTGCTGTGGTCGCCGTGCAGGTGGGTGAGCAGGATGTCGGTGACCGCCTCGGCGCGCAGGTTGCGCCAAGGGCCGCCGGCTTTCTCCCCGGCCTCGTGCAGCACGCGGTGAATGGGGTCGGGGCAATCGATGAGCACCACCCCGCCGCCGCCAGGCGCCGGCGCGCGCAACGCCGCCGAAGCTCCAAAGTGGAGCCGCGTGAAGGCGTCGCCAATGCCAAGGATGAGTGTTTCCACAGGCCGCATCGTAAGGGGGCAAGGCTTCGAATGGAAAAGTTTTCCAAGCGGAATTAGAATGCCGGCCATGCTCATCCACAATGTCTTTTTCTGGCTCCATGATTCCGTCACCGCCGCCGACCGCAAGGCTTTCGAAGCCGAACTGACGGCGCTCATGAAAACCCCCTGCGTACAAAGCGGGCACTGGGGCTCCCCGGCGGCCATCCCCCCGCGCCCGGTGGTGGATGCCTCTTACGACTACGCCATCACCACCGTGTTCAAAACGCTGGCCGACCACGATGTCTACCAAGCCAGCGACCCGATCCACAAAGCTTTCATTGCCAACAGCAAACACTGGTGGAAACAGGTGAAAATCTACGATTTCGAGGCGCGGTGAGGCAGAGTGTTTAGCGGGCTGCGCCCGCTCGCTGAGCAGGCGGCATCGCCACTCAACAAGGAAAACACCGCGGGCTGGCGAAAGATTCTCGCCAGCCCGCGGTGTTTTCATGTCCGATGCCCGAAGGCCGGCTAAAGCCGGACATCCCCCAGCGCCAGGGCCGCCGCGCCAATCAGGGCCGTCTGCGGGTTGGTGATGATGCGCACCGGGATGCCCTCCACCACCGTGTGGTGCGGGGCCTTGTCAAGAAATGCCTCGCGGAAATGGCCGGAATCGACCAGCCAATCGCTGATGCGCGGCAGGATGCCGCCGCCCAGGTAGCAACCGCCGACCGCCATGCCGGTCAGGCACAGGTTGCCGGCCTCGGACCCCAGGATGCTGGCGAACAGGCGGAATACTTCCTGGGCGATGGGCTCCCGCCTCTCAAAGGCGGCGTGGAACAGCACCGGGCCGGGATCGGGGGCGCCGGCCAGCATGGCGCGCAGCCAATCGGGCTCTTGGGCCCGGCCGGTTTCTTTGAGGAACTGGTAAAGGCTGGGCAGGGCACGGCCGCAGGCCACCCGCTCGGCGCTGACGCGGCCGAACTTGCCGCGCAGATGGACGAGCAGAGCGTCTTCCGTCGCATTGCGCGGCCCGAAATCGGCATGGCCGCCCTCGCCGGCGAGGATGGTGTGCCGGGTGCCGTCCCAGGCCAAAAGCGCCTTGCCCAAGCCGGTGCCAGGTGCGATCAGGGCTCGGTGACCGGGGCGTTCCTTCCCTTCATGCAGCACCTTGAAATCGGCGGGTGTGAGATGGAATATGCCGGCGGCATTGGCCACCATGTCGTTGTGCAGGCGCAGGGGAAAGCCGAATTGGGCCTCAAACTCGGCCTCGCCCACCGTCCAGCCGGCGTTGGGCATGCGGCAACGCCCGGCCACCACCGGCCCGGCGATGCCGAAGGCGCCGCGGACAATGCCGCTGGCACCGGCCTCCCGCAGGAATTTGGCCGCCGCTTCCACCACGCCGCCGGTGGTGGAATAGGTTTGCACACCGCGCAAAACGGGGCGGCCGGCCGCATCCGGGGAAACCAAGGCGAAACGGGCGTTGGTGCCGCCAATGTCGCCGGCAAGGAAGGTGGTGCTGGACATGCGGAAAGCATAACGCACCGGACGGGAACCACTTGCCGGGAGTGTGCGGGTTGGCGGCCGGGGCAAAAACGGGTGTCGCAGTTTGGCCTCGGCCCTTGATTCAGGTTCTGCTTTTCACATTTGCCTAGACTTCACCATCCTCTTGCAAGGCCAAAAACAAGGATTTGCCACAGCTTCTTTGCACCATGTCCGATTTCCCCCCCCATGCGGGCTGGCGCCACACAGGTGATCAGCCCAGTTTGCCTGAGTCGCATGCTTCCGTGGCCGTTCCCAAGGCGGCCGGGTTCTTCCGCAAGATGCTGGCCTTCGCCGGTCCCGGCGCCCTGATCGCCGTGGGTTACATGGATCCGGGCAACTGGGCCACCGACATCAAGGGCGGCTCGACTTGGGGTTTCGCCCTGCTGTGGGTGATCCTGCTTTCCAACCTGATGGCCATCCTGCTTCAATCCATGTGCGCCCGGTTGGGGATCGCGACCGGACGCGATCTGGCGCAGGCTTGCCGCGACCACTATTCCAAACCCGTTTCCAACTGCCTCTGGCTGGTCTGCGAAGCAGCCATTTGCGCCTGCGACCTGGCGGAAGTCGTCGGCTCGGCGCTGGCCCTCAAACTGCTGTTCGGCCTGCCGATGATCTGGGGCGTGTGCCTGACGGCGCTGGATGTGTTCGTGATGCTGCTGCTGCAAAAGCGCGGCTTCCGCTGGGTGGAGGCGCTGGTCATCAGCCTGGTGCTGCTCATCGGCGGATGTTTCCTTCTGCAGCTCCTCTGGGCCAAGCCGGATGCCGGCGGCATCCTGCGCGGCTTCGCTCCCAACCTGGACATCCTGCATGACGGGAAAATGCTTTTCGTGGCCGTCGGCATCCTGGGCGCCACGGTGATGCCGCACAACCTGTACCTGCACTCCTCGATCGTGCAAACCCGGGCCTTCGAGCGCACGCCCGCAGGCAGGAAGGATGCGCTGAAATTCGCCACCCTCGACTCGACCGTTTGCCTGATGCTCGCGTTGTTCATCAACGCCGCCATCCTGATCGTGGCGGCAGCGGCCTTCCACGGCACCCCGAACCAAGGGGTGGCGGAAATCCAGGATGCCCACAAACTGCTGGCGCCCGTCCTTGGCGTGGGCGCGGCCGGAGCGGTGTTCGCCATCGCGCTTTTGGCCTCCGGCCAGAGTTCGACCCTCACCGGCACCCTGGCGGGCCAGATCGTGATGGAGGGCTTCCTCAGGATCCGCCTGCAGCCGTGGCTGCGGCGCCTGATCACCCGCGGCATCGCCATCATTCCGGCAGTCCTGGTGATCGGCTTGTGCGGCGAAAAAGCCGGCGACGGCCTGCTGATGTGGTCGCAGGTCGTCCTTTCCCTGCAATTGCCCTTTGCCGTGGTCCCGCTGGTGCTGTTCGTGGGTTGCAAAAAGAAAATGGGCGAACTGGCCGCCCCGCTTTGGCAGCTGATCCTGGCGTGGATCACGGCGGCCGTCATCCTGGCACTCAATCTGGCGTTGGTGGCGGATTTCTTTTTCCACGGCTTCTTCTTCGGAAAGGCGGCCTGACTGTGTACCGGAAAATCCTCGTCGCCCTCGACCACACATGCGCCGACGACAGCCTGCTGCCGCATGTCGCCCAATTGGCCGGACTCTGCGGCGCCTCGCTGCTTTTGGTGCATGTGGCGGACGGCTGGGTGGCCCGCCGCTATGCCACGACCAACCTGGCCGAATCGGAGGAAATGCGCGAGGACGGCGCCTACCTGGATCGGCGGCGGAAGGAATTGTCTGCGCAGGGGCTCCGGGTGGAATCACGCCTGGCCATGGGGGAGCCTTCCGCGGAAATCCTGAAGGTGGGCGACGAGGCGCAATGCGACCTGATCGCCATGACCACCCACGGGCACCGCCTGATAGGTGACATTTTCTACGGGAGCACCATCGAGAAAGTGCGCCACAAAACCGGCATCCCGTTGCTCATCGTGCGGGCGAAATGATGCGGGAACATCCCATGGGCGGGGCGCCCATGCCGCTTATTTCTTGCGCAAAATCATCCCGTTGAACGTGCGCCCTTCGATGCGGTACTTGCGCTCAAAATTGCTGCCCACCCATTCGCCGGCGCCGGCCGAGGCCGGCGGCACATAAGGCAGGCGCTCGTAGATGTCCTTCACGCGGCCGGCGTGGTCCTGCATCCAATCCCAGTACTCCAAATGGTCGGTCACCACCCGGATGCAACCGGTGTCGCAAGTGCCCGGCACCGGATCCGCCATCAGGCGGTGCAGGGGGCGCAGGAAGTTTTCCTGAAAAGTCCGGCGGCGGTTGTGTTTGGGCTTGGGCCAAGGATCGGGAAAATACCAGTGGAACTGCGCCACCGACTTATCGGCCAGGTATTTCTGGACGAACATCGGCCCGTCATCGCGAAGCATCTGCACATTGCGCAACTTGAGCCGGCGGGCGCGGTCTGCGGCATAGCGGTAATACGGGGCGGCCCACTCGATGCCCACGAACAGCTTGTTCGGTTCCAAGGGCGCCTGCTGGGCCAGAAAAGTGCCGCGGCCGGAACCCAGTTCGACCTCCACCGGCAAATGGCGCAAGTCTTCGGGAAACCATGTGCGCAAATCGATAAAGCCTTCTTCCAATGGCGGCAATGCTTCGTGGCGCCGGCCAAAACCGGTTTCATCCATGGGAACACGCCGCGAGATGCCGGTGGCCATAACAATGCCTTCTGCAGGGGAAAGGACCGAAAAAAGGCCGGAAAAGGGCCGCGCAGGATACCGTAAAGAAAAATAATTCGGCAGAGACCCGCCCATTGGGGTATACTTCCGGCCTGTTGGTGGCGCCTTGCCACCTTTTCTAGTCCCGTGAATGCGATTGATTCGGGTGTCCGAGCCAACCAACTTCACACTGTTTAATGGAAGATTTCGATGAAACTGTACGTAGGCAACCTCAACTTCAAAACCACCACCGAAGGTCTCGTTGACCTCTTCTCCAACTATGGCGAAGTGACCGACGCCATCGTCATGATGGACCGTGAAACCGGCCGCAGCCGCGGCTTCGGCTTCGTGACCTTCGCCGCTGCCGAATCGGGCACCAAGGCGATCGAATCGCTGCACGACCAGGACTTCGAAGGCCGCAAGCTCGTTGTCAACGAAGCCAAGCCCAAGGAAGATCGTCCGCGCACCGGCGGCTTCGGCGGCGGCGGCGACCGTGGCGGCGCGAGCCGTGGCGGTTTCGGCGGCGGCAGCCGCGGCGGCTTCGGCGGTCGCTAATTGGCGATTTCCGGTTTCCGCTTCGTGACTTGTCACGCAAAATGAAATCAAAACAAAAAACCCGCGCGCAAGCGCGGGTTTTTTCACGGCGTATTGCCGGCAATCATGCGGATGGGCGTTGGCGGCAAAAACGGCGGGCACCGTGGACGGAGCCATTGCTCATTGCCGATTGGGCATCGGCGTGCTGCCATTGAAATCCCTTGCCGCACGGGCTTTGCGGTATTCCGCAAGGCCCTCCGGAGGCGGGAAGTACACTTGGGGCAGCACCGGCAAGCCGCTGCGCTTGACCTGGGGATAAACCGTGCGTTCAACGTCATCGTACAAGGCCATGCGCCATTCGGCCGGCATTTGCGAAAACACCGTTGCACGCTGGCGCAGGGTGTGGCTGGGATCCGTGAGGAAGCGGCGCGCCGCCCGCGACACCACTTCCTCCATCGAGGGGACAGGCTTGGCGGCCTCGTCGGACCCCTGCACGGCCGTGGTGCGGTTGCCACCCATGGGGTCATTGCCTCCGCCCCCTTTGCGCTGCTTCTCAATGCCATTGCGGGTCTCTGAGGCCATTTTGAACATCAACGCCGCGCGGGCCGGATTGTTATCCAGAAAACGCGCCTCCAAGCCGCGGCTGATCAATCCATCCAAAGCGGCCTCCTGCACCACCCGCAGGGTGTCGGTGTGGATGGTGATGACGACAAAATCCGGCAAGCCAAGGTTGTAATAGCGCGCATAGACCTTGCTGTCGGGAAATTTCTTCTTAACCCGGTCGTAATACACTTGGGCCTGCGCCTCATCGCCAAACAGGAATGAAACTTGGATGGCCCGATGCAGGAAATTTTCCTCGCCGCGGTCAATGGAGCCTGGAATGGCCTTCCCATTGATGTACTCGTCATTGAGCGCGCGCGCGCGCATGAACTGCTGCGCCTCGTCATAAGCGTTGATGAACCGCGGGTCCGGCTGGTCTGAAAGGGCGTCCTCCAACGGATCATAAGAAATCCGGCCGGCGTCCATCAGGCCTTGGGTTGCGTTGACGAACAGCCTGTCCGTGTTCAATTTGGTCAGGCCATCGGAACTTCCGGCGTGACCGGCACCGGCATAAGCCCAATAAATCGCTTGCGATTGCGGATGGCGCCAATCCAAGGGGCCGAATTTTTCCATCATTGCCAGCATCAGGCGCGGATCCTGGCGTTCCTGCTCGATGATGGCGCAAGCCCGAAGCAAAGGCAGCGCCTCCTCGAGACCCTTCTGGGCCCGGGGGTCGTTCTGGATCGCCTTCGCCACAGCGCGGCCATCCGCCCCCAGGCGATCTTCCACGGTGCGGCTGATGCCGCCCATCAAGGATGCGTCATAGCCCGCGGCGAATTGCGAGTATTCGGCGAACGCCAGTACGCGGCCGGTCGCCATGGCCAAGGCCGGCGACAATCCCGAATAGCGGGCCCCCGACTCGCGGCTGGATGCCTCGATCCGCTCCAGGGCGTATGCCACATCCGGATATTTGGAAAAAAAAGCGTCGCGTTTTTCGGCCAGCATGACGGGCGACAAACTGCCGTCGGGCATCGCGTACACATCACGGGCCGCATCGGCCACGATGCGCATTTCCGCGGTGGCGCTGTCCTCGGTTTCCCCCGGGGCTCCGGGTTTGGGCTGCCGGCCAAGCGATGGCACACCCAGCAGCAACTGCCAATGCTCCGCCACCCGCTTTTTGTAAAAGCGGTTCATGTCGTCGCTTTCGGAGGCGATTTTGTGATGGTAGATGTTGGCCAGTTCGCGATACAGGGGCTCCGCATCCGGATTGTTGGGGATGCCTTCCTCCTTGAGCAGGCGGATTCCTTTTTGCACCCAGCTCCAGCGCTCTTCCTGTGTCTGGCACTTGACGGAAAGGTTGTAAGCCAGGTTGTAACCCAAGTGGCGCCACACTTCCGGCATGCGGGGCTGCAGTTCGGTGATACGCCGGCCCAAAGGGTCCGCCTCGTAAAAACGCCCGGCATTGATCGAATCATTGAACCGGTTCCACAGGATGTTCACCGCGATGCCCCGCAGGGAACCCAGGTTTTCGATGATGCGGTAGGTTGCGTCCTGTTGCCCGCTGCCGGCCGGCTCATACACCATCTTGCAGGCGCGCCGATCGCGGTCAAGTCCTGGCGATAGCATGGCTGCGCCGGAAACGGCGGCAATGGCCAGGCACACGAACACGAATTGGGTGAAGCGGTCGGACATGGTGGCAAAAAAGGGGTTATACGATGACACGTGCGATTTCACGCCGCTCGAACAGGAACCAACCCGCCAATGCCACGCCGCCGGTCCATAAAAGGCCCAAGGTGGCGGCGCAACGGGCAAACATGGCCCACGACACCTGAACCCCGTCCACAATCAGGGTCCGGGCGTCATAGGCCTCAAAATCGGGGGACACCTTGAGGATGGTGGACATGCAGATGCGGATGATTTTCTTGGCCCACATGAGGTAAAAATCCAATCCCTCGGTCGGCTTGCGGCCCAAGGTGACGAAATCATCGAACGCATCGGCAAGGCCTCCGGCACAGGCTGCAAAAGCATAGATCCCGACCGCCACCATGCATGCCACGGGGAAGGACAACAGGCTGCCGCACACCAGCCCCAGCATGGCGACAAAACCCATCTTGACAAGCATGACCGACATGGCGGCACCCAGATTGAGTGCGAACGGGCCGGTGGGTCCGTAAAGGGTGATGCCCCCGTCGCTTTCAAAACTGATCGTGGGCTGGGGGGTTTGGCCGTTGACCACCACCCGTGTCAGGCGCACCGCCAAGCACCCGGAATCATCGATGCGCTCAAAGGGGATTTCCAGCGTGGTGGGCTGGCCCACGGGCAGCAACCGGCTGCCCGTGGCGATGGCATCCACACGCACGCCGTTTTTGTGCATGGCCTGCCGTTCGGCCGCCCGCAGGGGCATGAGCGGATGGCCATTGACCTCCACCCGCAGCTCGGCCATGCCTTCGCGCGGGGTCTGGCCGGCCGCATGCGGATTCAGGACCAATTGCAGCCGGTCGGCAAGCAGCGATATGCGCATGGCCTCAAGCTGTTCCCGCATCTTGGGATCGGCGTAGGCTTTTTTGCCCCAGACAATCACCCGCGGGTTGTTGCAAATGTTGGTCTGCAGCAGCAACAGGGGCAGGAAGTCCTTTGCGTCTTCGGCTGACAACCCCAGTGATCCCAATTGGACCACCACCCCCTGGCGCACGGCCTTGCCGCGCGCCAGGGGGCCGAACAGGCCGGGAAACACGTAGACTTGGGAGGGCTCCAGCAGGGTGGCTTGCTCTTCGGGAAGGCCCAGGGTGTACCACCTGCCGGTTGCCAATTCCATGCAATTGGCGTAATCGCGCTTGGACAGCAAGGGCTGGAATGTTTCCGGCGCGGGCGGGGTCCCGGCCTTTCGGGCTTCCGCGACCGCGGCGGCAACCGCCTCCGAATTGTCAAGATTGCCGCTCGCCACCATCGTCTCCAGGCGCTCCAGGAAATAGCCCGACAAAACATCGGTCCGCTCCATGCCCGGAGTGGCCTTGAAACGCGCGGAAAGCACCTCGCGGCGGGTGGCCTGGCGGTCGGCCAGCTGCGCCTCGGCGGAAAGTTTGGAATCGGCCACCCAGCGGGCCTCGATGGTGCCGGTGTAGGCATAAATCGCGGCGCCCGCCACCACGGCAAGCACCGTGTTAACCAGCATGATGCCCAGCCACTTCCCGGCCAAATAGGTGAAACGGCTCACAGGCTTGGAGAGGTTGGTGTGGATCTGCCTGCCGGCGTATTCGGATGAAACGCAGCGGGCGGCAAAGACGAGCGTGAACACGCCCAAGGTCACTTCCACCTTCAATTGGGCCCACTGCAGGAAAAACCGCTCGGCGTAATCCAGCCGTTCCGTGGTGCCGGGGAGGCATGCCAAACCAAGCAACGCCGCCAAGAGATACGCACCCATCCAAAACACCCAATGGTTGCTGATTGCTTCCTGGACCACGGAGCCGGCCATGCCAAACATGGGCGTGCCGGGTCGAAGCAGCCATTTGGTCCCCTGCAGCAGCGCGAACAGGCCAATCATGATGCATGCCGTCAAAACCACGGTAAGTCCGCGATCCGCACGGACCGTCCCGGCCAGGAATGGCACGGCGGCAAGCACCGCAAGAACGGCAGACAGGCGGAACAACACCCCGCGAAACCGAAGGAACACGTTCAGCATGGCTTATCCGAGAAGGTCGTTGAGGACGGATTGGTCGGCGGATGCATTCGGTTTCGGGGGCGGGGCCGCAACGGACTTGGCGGCTGGCGTGGCCGCCTTGCCGGTCAAATTGTCCAGCACGGCATCTTGGGCAATCTCAACCGGTG
Organism: Phycisphaeraceae bacterium; assembly: GCA_947471825.1. Classification (GTDB taxonomy): domain Bacteria; phylum Planctomycetota; class Phycisphaerae; order Phycisphaerales; family Phycisphaeraceae; genus CANIYR01. Next base: position 10,540 of record CANIYR010000034.1, read on the forward strand.
ACGGCTTGGGCTGGGGTGCAGCCGGCGCGGACGGTTTGCCGGAAACCAATTCCATCAGCATGGGATCGGCAGGAACGGGCTCCGGATGGGCGGCGGCATTCAGGGGGGCCGCTTGCGCACCGGCAGGCGGCGGCTGTGCCGGCAGGCCCCCCGTGGTGCCGAGGAACTCCGCCAGTTTGCCGCCGGCCACCGCACCGGACGTGTCCAACCCTTCGGTCCTGGCCGAGGAGATGACATCCAGAAACAGTTTCTCGAGCGTCAGGCGCGGATGTTTGACTTCCCGCGGGATGAAACCCTGCGCACCCAGCGCTTGGCGCATCTGCGCCTCCTGGTCACCGGACAAGGCTGGCAGCGACACGGTGGTTTCGTTGCGCACGGTCAGAAGGTCGTCCATGGCTCCCTCCAGCCGCACTTTGCCGCCATACATGATGGCGACCCGGTCGCATACATCCTCCACCTCCGACAAAAGGTGCGAGCACAAGAGCACGGTCTTGCCGTGCCGGCGCAACTGCTGAATCACTTCCTTGGTTTCCGCGATGGCAATCGGATCCATGCCGGAGGTCGGTTCATCCAAGATCAGGAACTCGGGGTCGTTGATGAGCGCCTGGGCCAGGCCCACCTTGCGCTGCATGCCCTTGGAAAACTCCCCCACCGGGCGGTCGGCCGCGTGGGTCAGGCCCACCATCTCAAGTAGCATGTCGGTGCGGACCCGGCGGTTGGCCGGCGACAAGCCGAACAGCTTGCCATAAAAATCCAGCGTCTCGCGCGGGGTCAGGTATTTGTAGAGGTAGGATTCTTCGGGCAGGTAGCCGATGCGGCGCTTGTTTTCGACATCGCGCGGACCGCGGCCCAAGACGGCGATTTTGCCGGCGGTGGGGTGCAGCAAGCCCAGCATGAGCTTGATGGTGGTGCTTTTGCCGGAGCCGTTGGGCCCCAAAAGCCCGAACACCTCGCCACGCCGGATGGTGAGGTCGATGTTGCGCACGGCATGCGCGCGCGGACGCAGCCAGAAGTCGCGGAAGACTTTGGACAGGCCGATGCATTGAAAGGCGGGTTCGGTGGGGGCAACCATGGGCAAGGGTGTAAAAGGATGTGCCAAGGGGGATGCGCCGGAAGGGCGTCTTGTCAACTCACTTCGCGGCGCTGGAAGGCGACCGCGCCAATGGAGAGAATGCCGGTGATTTGCAGGGCGGAATACAACGAAACTCGCCCAAGATACACCAGGGAAAAACCGCCTTGGGCATCCGCGACCAAGGAAGACCCCCTGGACAGCGCGTCGGTGGGCCAATGCAACTGGAGATTGGGAACAATGACCGTGAGCACCTTGACCGCCAGATAGAACGCTTTCTGGCCGGCCGGCAACGGGGCCTGCCAAATGCCCGGGATGGCAAGACCCACCGGCATGATGCGGTCAAAACCCATCTGCGACGACACGTACTGGGACACGGGCGCCAAACTTCCTCCCACAAAGAACAGCACCAGGCAAATCAGAAGCGTCGGCACCTGGGCCAGCCGGGTGGACAGGGCGATGGCCGCCGCCGTCATGATCCAAACGCCTTGGATGACAAACAGCAACCCGACACCCACTTCGCGCAGCGAGGACTTGGTTGATCCGATGGCGGCGGAGAACTCGGTCGACGGGGATTGGAAATGCCACTGCTTGTCCACAAACAGAACCATGGCGAAGGCCAGCGTTGCGGCGATGGCCAGGGCGATCGCGCAGGTGGAGCAAAAGGGCTTGCGATGCAGAAAATTGGCGGCAAAGGCGGTGCCCACCGCCAGCAACCCGAACCCGACCCCGAAAAAGACCACGGGCCAGTCAATGGTGTCGGAGGCCACCTGCAGCACCCTGTGGCGCAGGAGCAGCAGCAGTGTCATGCCGAGCGTGGTGCAGGCCATCGTGATGGCCAGGGCGCAGCCCAGGAATTTGCCAAGCACCACAATCGGCCGGGGCACCGGCTTGGAGACCACCGTGAGCACGGTTTTCTCCTCGATCTCGCGCACCAGGATGCCGGTGGCGGTGAAACAGGCCAAGAGCATGCCGACGCCCCACACATTGCCCAAGCCGAACTCCACCAGCATCTGGTTGTCACCGGTGGTGCTGGCATCCATTGAGTAAGACGACAACTGGGGCGCAATCACCAGCAGGAAAATGCCGGCCAGCGTAAGCACCAGAAAAACCGGCTGCCGCAGGGATTCGGTGAAGGTGTTCTGGGTGATGGCTAAAAGGGCTCGGAACAT